>JANOFW010000152.1:0-4083 GCA_031413835.1 Planctomycetia bacterium | reverse complement strand
CTGCTGCAGGCCGGCGGCGCGCTGTTCAGCCCGCAGCTCGCCCCGGTGGAGCCGGGGGGCCTCGCGGAGTGGTCGGGGGCCCTGCTCGGGCTGCCCTGGGGGCTGGGAGAGGGTCACGCGCTGCCCGCCTGGCTGCCCTGGGCTCTCCTGGTCCACGGCCTCGTGGTGCTGCTGGCGCTTCCCGGCTGCCTGCGCGTCGCGCCGCGCTCGATGTCGCTGCGCCGTCGGCTCGGCCTCCTGGCCGTGGCCGAGGTGCTGCTCCTGGGCGTGGGCGGCACGCTGCGCGCCGTGCTGGTCACGCTCTGGACCGGCGCCATCTGGATCACCCTGCTGTGCGCCGGCCTCTTGCTCTCCCGCGAGGTCGCGCGCATCTCCGGCGAAGAGGGCCTCGAGCTCGACCCGTCGCATCCCCGCCTCTGATTCGCGACCCTAGCGCTCGGCAGCGCTGGGCCTGAGGCGCTGGGCCCGGCCCTTGGCGAGGATCTCCTCGGCCAGGCGGTTGGAGGCCTCGTTGGTGCTGATGTTGTGTGACTTGCTGATCGCGAACACCTGCTTCAAGGCGTTGTAGATGTTCTCGACCTTGGCGCGCGAGCGGGCCTCGTTGTAGCCCCCCGGCTCGATCTCGATGCTGACGTTGATGATGCCGCCGGCGTTGATCACGTAGTCGGGCGCGTAGAGCACATCCATGGCCTTCAAGCGCGCACCGTGCTCTTCGCGCAGCAGCACGTTGTTGGCGGCGCCGGCCACGATGCGCGTCTTCAGGCGCGGCAAGGTCTCGTCGTTGAAGACCGCGCCCAGCGCGCAGGGCGCCAGCACGTCGCAGCGCTGGAAGAGGATCTCGCTGGGATCGACGATCGTGCCGCCGGTGGCCTTGGCCACGTCTTGCACCCGCTCGGGGGCCACGTCGGCCAGCAGCAGCTTGGCGCCGGCCTTGGCCAGATGCTGCGCGAGGAACTTGCCCACGTGGCCGCAGCCCTGGATGGCCACCGTCCGGCCGCGCACCTCGGGCGAGCCGAAGGCCTCCTCGAGGCAGGCGACGATGCCGCGGTAGCACCCCAGCGCCGTCCAGGGGGAGGGGTCGCCGCTGGAGCCGGAGGCGTGCGGCAGGCCGGTCACGTGCTTGGTGGCGCGGCGCACGATGACCATGTCGTCCACGGAGGAGCCGACGTCTTCCGCCGTGATGTAGGCGCCGCCCAGCGTGTCGATGAAGCGGCCCATCGCCAGGAAGAGTTTCTCGCTCTTCTGCGTCTTGGGGTTGCCCAGGATGACGCTCTTGCCGCCGCCCAGGCCGGTCTCGGCCACGGCCGACTTGTAGGTCATGCCCCGGGCCAGACGCAGCACGTCGAAGAGCGCATCGTCCCACGAGGCGTAGGGCCACATGCGCATGCCGCCCAGCGCGGGGCCCAGCGTTGTGTCGTGCACGGCGATGATCGCGCGCAGACCCGTCTCCGGGTCCTCGCACGTCACGACCTGCTCGTAGCCCGCCTGCGGAATGCGCGTCAGCTTCAAGCTCATGGCCGGTCGAGCCTCCGTGCCTTGCGGCGCGTAACGGTACCGCTCACTCCCCCGTGCCCGCAGAAATCGGTAGGAGTTGGCGGGCCCTCCCCCGAGGAGGGGCGCTCACTGAGGCGAGCGGGGCTTCTTCTTGGGCGCGCGCCCCGCCTTGGGGGTGCCCGGCTTGGGGGCCGGCGCCTTCTTCGGGGCGGGGGCGCCGACGGCAGGAGGGGTGCCGGCTGCATCGGGGGCGCTGGGGGCGGTCGGCGGCGTGGCAGCCTTCGCGCCGCCGAAACGTCGGCCACCGCGGCGCCCACGCTTGCCGCCGCCGGCCTTCTCGCGCTCGGCGCGGACGACCAGGAGCTCCACCGCCTGCTCCACGGTCAACGACTGCGGGTCCATGGTCTTGGAGAGGCTCGCGTTGAGCGTGCCGTCGCTCACGTAGGGCCCGTAGCGCCCGTCGAAGATCTTGAGCGCGGCCCCCGAGGCGGGGTGCACGCCCAGATCGCGCAGGGGGGCCGCGGGGGCGGAGCGTCCCCGGCGTTGGCGCGGCAGCTTGAGCAACGCCACGGCCTGGGCCAAGTCGATCTCGAGCACGCTCGTGCCGGCGGGAATCGAGCGCGACTCTGCGCCCCAGATGAGGTAGGGGCCGAAGCGCCCCAGGCGCGCCAGCACGTGGGCCTTGGCCGGGTCCTCGGGGTGCTCGCCCAGGTCGCGCGGCAGCGAGAGCAGCCGCAGCGCCGTGGGGAGGTCCATCGTGGCGGGCTCCATGCCCGGCAGGAGGCTCACCATCTTGGGCTTCGCGCTGGGCGCGACGCCGTCCTGGGCCGCGACGGCCTTGCCCTTGCCCTTCCCCTTGCGCTTGCCCTTCGCGAGATCGGGGGGCGGGGCGTCGCCGCGCTGGACGTAGGGCCCGAAGCGCCCGGTCTTGACGTAGATCGGCTCGCCCGTCGTGGGGTCCTTGCCCAGCGGCACGGGCGCGCGCGCAGCGTCGTCGAGCAGCTTGTTGGCCTTCTCGAGCGTCAGCTCGTCGGGCACCGTGTCTTCCGGCAGCGAGGCGCGGCGGTCGCCGTCGGAGAGGAACAGGCCGAACTTGCCCACGCGCACCTCGACCGTGCTCTCGGTCCCGGCGCCCAGCGGGAAGCTGCAGGCCTTGCGCGGATCGACCTCGTCGAGGCTCTTGGCCACCAGCGTCTTCAGGCCCGGGCGGGCTCGGCCCGCAGCGCCGCGCTCGCCGGCGTACCAGCGCCTGAGGTAGTCGGGTCCGTCGTCCTCGCCGCGCGAGATGGCGTCGAGGCCTTCCTCCATGCGCGCCGTGAACTCGTAGTCGAGCACGTCGCCGAAGTGGTCCTTCAAGAGGCGCACCACCACGAAGGCGGTCCAGGACGGCACCAGCGCCGCGCCGCGCGCGAAGGCGTAGTCGCGCTCGAGCAGCACGGCGATGATGCTGGCCCAGGTGCTCGGACGCCCGATGCCGCGCGTGTCGAGCTCCTTCACCAGGCTGGCCTCGGTGTAGCGCGCCGGGGGCTCGGTCTCGTGCCCCAGGGCCTCGAGCTTCAAGACCTCGACGGCCTGCCCGCGCTCGAGCGGCGGCAGCACGCGGTCCTGCTCGCTGAGCTCGCCGGAGGGGTCGTCGCTGCCCTCCACGTAGGCGCGCTGGAAGCCCGGGAAGGTCAGCGTGCGGCCGGCGGCACGGAGCACGGCTTCCGCACTTCCCTCGGCCGGGTTCACCCGTCCCAGCCCCACCCGCACGCTGATGCGCTCGCCCCTGGCATCCGGCATCTGCGAGGCCACGGTGCGCTTCCAGATCAGCTCGTAGAGCGCGCCGGCCTCGGCCCCGAACTCGGCGCGCACGTCGTCGATGGAGCGGAACTCGCTGCCCGCCGGCCGGATGGCCTCGTGGGCCTCCTGCGCGTTCTTGACCTTGCCCTCGTAGAGCCGCGGCTGCGCCGGCAGGTACTCGGCGCCGTACTGCTCCGAGATCCAGGCCCGCGCCGCCCCGAGCGCCTGCTGCGAGAGCGTGGTCGAGTCGGTGCGCATGTAGGTGATGGCGCCGTTCTCGTACAGGCGCTGGGCCAGGCGCATGGTGCGCTGCGCGGAGTAGCGCAGCTTGCGCCCCGCCTCCTGCTGCAGCGTGCTGGTGGTGAAGGGCGCAGCCGGGCGCTGGGTGTAGGGCTTGCTCTCGACCTCGAGCACCGTGGCCGGGCCGCGGGCGAGGCGCGCCACCAGGGCCTTGGATGCCTGCTCGTCGAGCACCACGACCCCGGCCTGCACGGCGCCGGCCGCCAGCCTGCCGGTGCTCGGGTCGAAGTCGCGCCCGCTGGCCACGCGCTTGCCGCCCACCTCGATCAGCTCGGCGTCGAAGGACGAGGACGGGGACCCGCCCTTCGGCGCGAGGCGCCCCAACAGGTCCCAGTAGGCCGCCTTGCGGAAGGCCAGCCGCTCGAGCTCGCGCTCGACCAGCAGGCGCAGCGCCACGCTCTGCACGCGCCCGGCCGAAAGGCCCGCGCGCACCTTGCGCCAGAGCACGGGCGAGACCTCGTAGCCGAAGAGCCGGTCGAGGATGCGGCGCGTCTCCTGGGCCTTCAC
>JANOFW010000151.1:0-31024 GCA_031413835.1 Planctomycetia bacterium | reverse complement strand
CCTCCTGCAAGAGCGCCTTGAGCCCCTCGTAGGCGGCCAGCAGGCGTTGCTCCGTGGGGGCCAGGGGGCGGCCCAGCAGGTCCTTGGCGGGCAGGCTCATCGACCGGCTCCCTTCACGACGCGCTCGTCCTTGACGCGCTTGGCCTTGAGCTCGAAGCGCGGGAGCGAACCGCGCGCGGCCTCCACGACGGGGATCGACAGGCCCTCGATGGCCGCGGCCAGGTCGGCCGCCAGGCGCTCCCTCACCTTCGGCCACTGTGCCTCGTGGCCGGCGCGTACCTCGCAGCGCACGGCGATCTCGTCGCGGATGCCGTCCACCGTGGTCAGGTGGATCTGGAACTCGTCCACGGCGGCATGTTCGCGGACGATGGCCTCCACCGCGCGCGGGTAGACGTTCGTGCCGCGCACCAGCAGCATGTCGTCCACGCGGCCCAGGATGCCGCCGTCGTAGAGGTCGAAGGTGCGGCCGCAGGTGCAGCGGGTGTGCGGCACCCTCACCACGAGATCGCGGGTGCGGTAGCGCACGAGGGGGATCATGCCGCGACCGAAGGAGGTGACGACCCGCTCGCCCTGCTCGCCGTAGCCCACGCTGCGGCCGGTGTCGGGGTCGATCACCTCCTCGATCACCTGATCCTCGATGATGTGCGTGCCGCCAGGCTGCTTCTCGCACTCGAACATCATGATCGTGCCGATCTCGGTCATGCCGGCCGTGTCGGCCGCCTTGGCCCCCCACTGGCCCTCGATCAGGCGTTTGGTGGCCGGGATCGACCCGGCGGGCTCGCCCGAGAGGATCAGGCGTTCCACCGAGCCGTTCACCAGGTCCACGCCCCGCTCGCGGGCCTCCTGCGCCAGCCGCAGCGCATAGGTGGGCGTGGCGCACACCACCGTGGCCTGCATGTCGGCGATCAGCGCCACGCGGCCCTCGGTGGTCATGTTGCCCGAAGGCAGCACCAGGCAGCCCATCTTCTCGCAGGCGTAGTGCGCGCCCCAGAAGCCGATGAAGGTGCCGTAGGAGAAGGCGAAGAAGACGCGGTCCACCGGCCGGATGCCGAAACCGTGGAAGCCGTAGCACCAGCACTCGGCGATCCACTTCCAGTCCACGCGCGTGTCGAGCACGCGCAGCGGAGTGCGCCCGGTGGTGCCCGAGGTGGTGTGGTAGCGCACGGCCTGCTCGAACGGCAGGGCCAGCATGTCGCCGAAGGGGGGCGTCCTCTTCTGGCACTCCATCCAGGCCTCGCGCGTGGTGAACGGCAGGCGCTCGAGGTCGTCCAGGCCGCGCACCTGCTCGGGCTTCACCCCCGCCTGCTCGAACAGCCGCCGGTGGAAGGGGCTCGCCTGCCAGGCACGCGCCACCACCTCCGCCAGCCGAAGGCCCTGCAGGCGACGCAGGTCCTCCCGCGCCAGCGTCTCGGTCTTGGGATTCCAGTACGGGCTCACGGCCATGGGGGGCTCCGGGGGCGGTACTCCTACCGCGAGCCCGGTGGGCGAGGCAAGTGGCGATCGTGGGCGGGCAGCCGTAGGCTGGCAGCATGCCCTTCGAGTGCCGCATCCCCGTGCGCTTCGGCGACATCGACATCGCCAAGATCGTCTACTACCCGCGCTTCCTGCACTACTGCCACGTGGCCATGGAGGAGATGTTCGGCGCCGTGGTGGGCGTGCCCTACCACGAGACGATCATGCGCGAGAAGGTCGGCTACCCCACGGTCAAGGCCGAGGCCGAGTACCTGCTGCCCGTCGGCTTCGGCGAGGTCATCCGCATGGTCATGACGCCCGAGCACATCGGCGACTCGTCGGTGCGCTGGCGCTTCGAGGGCTACCGCGTCAGCGACGGCAAGCTGGCCTTCCGCGTGCGCAACACCTGCGTGGCCGTCCAGATGGAGGCCTGGAAGAGCGTGCCGATCCCGGCCGCCCACCGCGCGGCCTTCCAGACGCTGGCGTAGACCCTACCGGCGCCCGCTCACCGCCAGCAGCCACCAGCCCACCCAGCGTTCGGGATCCTCGACGGCCCGCAGGATCTGCGCGTAGCGGCGCTCGATCTCCACCGGGGCCACGCCCAGCAGCCGCGCCTTCAAGGCCGCGTAGCCGTCGCGCCAGTGGCGGAACATCGCCGCCCAGGTCGCGCGCGGGGCCGAGAGCGTGTCCACGATCACGGGATCCACGCGCACGTCCTGGAAGCCCAGCGCGCGCAGCCGCCGGAAGGCCTCGCGGCCGTGGCTCAGGTTGGTGCCCAGACCCCGCATGGGCGCTGTCACGTCCAGGAACAGATCCCGAGCGTCGGCGTCCTCGCTGTCGATCAACAGGCCCTGGTAGTCCTCGGCCAGCTCGTAGAAGAGCCCCCCGGGGGCCAGCAGCCGGCGCGCCTCGCGCAGCACCGGGTCGGGATCCGGGAGCGCGTGCAGCACGTGGCGGATCACGACGGCGTCGAAGGCCCCGTCGGCAAAACCCGTGGCACGCGCATCGCCCTGCACAAAGCTCAGCCGCGGATGACGCGCCGCCGGGTAGTCGCGGCGCGCCACGGCAAGGTGGCCCTCGAAGAGGTCGAGCCCCACGACCTCGAGGTGCGGCCACGCCAGAGCGATGCGACCCGCGGCGCGTCCCGTGCCGCAGCCCAGGTCGAGCACCCGTGTGGCCGCCGGCAGGCCCAGGCGCTCGAGCAGGGGCCGCTCCACGGGCCAGATCATCTGGGCCTGCGCCTCCAGGGTCCCGACCATCGAGGGGTCTTCCATGGACGGCTGCTGGCCGTAGCCGGAGGCACCCATGCTCAGCCGCTCGCGCGGTTGGTGGCGCCCGCGCACGACGAACCCTGACCGGCGGTGCAGCCCAGGCAGTGACGGGCCACGCGGATCGAGCGCTGCGCGAGCAGATCGTCGCGCCAGGTGAAAATCGTGCGCGCCGCTTCGGGGGCGACCTCGATCTCGAGCATCTGGTTGAAGTCGCAGTCGTAGAGCCGACCGTCCCAGCCCACCGAGAGCGTGTCGCGGCACATCAGGCCCGCGACGGCGGCGGGGTTGAAGGCCTGGCTCAGGGCACCGGCGTAGCGCTCGAGGTCGTCGCGCTCCAGCAGGAACTCGAGGAAGCGGTGGATGGGCATGTTCGTGAGCTCGACCAGGCGCGTGAACTCGATGCCGTGGCGCTCGCGCAGCAGGGACTTGAAGCGCGCCTCCTGCGCCGCTTGCGGCGGAGGCAGGAAGGCCCCCGTGGGGTTGCTCATGAGCGTCAGCTCGAGACCCGTCCCCGCCCGCCCGTAGCCGGCGGCGTTGAGGCGCCTGAGGCCCTCCAGGCTGCGCTCGAAGACGCCGTCGCCGCGCTGCGCGTCGGTCTGCGCGGCGTTCACCGCCGGCAGCGAGGCCCCCACGTGCACGCGGTGCTCGGCCCGGAAGGCCACGAGGTCCTTCTGGCCGGACAGCAGCAGCACGGTGAGGTTGCAGCGGTCGATCACCTCGGGCACGCCCAGGGCCTTGATCTCGCGCACGAAGCGGCGGAAGTGCACGTTGAGCTCGGGCGCGCCGCCGGTCAGGTCCACCACGGGCGGACGCGCGGCCTTCACGACCTCGAGGCAGGCCGCGAAGGTGGGCCAGTCCATGTTGGCCGCCACCTGGTGCGGGCCCGCATCTACGTGGCAGTGGCGGCAGGTCTGGTTGCAGAGCTTGCCCACGTTGACCTGCAGCACGCGCAGCGGCCCGGCCTTCAGTGCCGGCAGACCCGCCTGCGCCAGGTGCGCCTGGAAGGTGGGCGAGGAGAGGCGCGCGAGCTCGGCTAGCTGCTCCTCGGGCGTGAGGCGTGCACCGGAACGACGCGCAGACGCCGCACGCGGCGCCGCAGGGGAGATGGGCACGTCCATCGGGCCTACATCGAGACCTGGTCGGCCTTCTTGCGCATCTGCACGCCGTGCACCAGGGCGGCGCCACCCTTGATGGCGGCGGCCACGTGCAGGGCCTCGGTCATCTCCTCCAGGTTGCTGCCCGCCTCCAGGCTGCCGGTGGTGAAGGCGTCGATGCAGTACGGGCACTGGACGGCGTGGGCCACCCCCAGGGCGATCAGGCTCTTCTCGCGCACCGTGAGGGCACCCGGGGCGAAGACCTTGCCGTACCAGGCGAAGAAGGCCTCGGCCAGGTGCGGGGCGGCCTTGCCGATCTCGGGGAAGCGCGCGAGGTCGCCGTGCTCGTAGTAGGTCATGGTCCGGTCCGCGGGGGGAGGCGCGAGTCTAGCGCCGAGTCCGCGTGCCGGGGCCTGGACGCCCCGCGATCCGTTCGATGGGCGGCTATTCGCAGCCGCAGTCGGGGTCGAGCACCTTGAAGTTGTCGGTCTTGGAGTACTTGCCCAGGAAGCCGTGCGTGCCCTGGCCGGCGCGGTAGTGCTGCACGGGGGTGATCCAGGCCTTGTACTCGTTGCCGTTGTTGGGCGTGTCGGCGAAGGGCCACAGCTGCACGGTCAGGTCGCCGTCGTCGAGGTCGATGCCGGTGGCGTGCGTCAGGGCCTGCGTGATGAGCCCCTGGGCGTTGACGAAGAAGCGCCGACGCAGGATCGGGTCCTGCGAGAGCAGCACCTTGCCGGAGGGGTCCGTGACCTGGAAGTAGTACCAGCCCTCGTCCAGGATCGGGCCGGCGTTGCTGTTGGGCCCGCCCGTGACGTAGACGTCGGGCTTGGCGGCGTAGTGGTTGGCGTTGACTCGGGCTCCGTCCACGGTGGTGGTGTGCAGGGCGCCCGAGGGGGGCCCGGCGATGGCGGCGGTGGCGAGGGCCAGGGAGAGGCCCGCGCCGATCAGGGAAAGCTTGCGCATGGTGAGTCAGTCTCCGGTCGGAGGGCCGGCGACCTGCGCCGGTACGGCCGCGATATGCGGACGCGAGCGGGAGCCTCGCACGACCCGTTCCACGCCTCGCCGGGCCCCTCCCAGGCCGGGATCTCGGCCTCCCGCGACCCACGCGGGCGGGCGCCTGCCCCCCAGTGTCCAACCGGCCCAGCACGTGTCGATCTTGCGCGACAGAGACCGCCCGCGCGCCCCGGAGGCTACACTCGCCGACCGCATGCGGCTCCTGAGCCACCTTCGTGACGAGAGCGACATCCTCGAGGGCTGGATCCGGCACTACCAGCGGCTGGGCGTGCGCTCGTTCCACCTGATCGCGCACGGAGGACCGACGCACAACGCCCGCCTGTTCGGGCTGGTCGGGTCGGCCCCGATCGTGATCGAGGAGCGGGTCGAGGGGCCGTACGACGAGCACGAGAAGATCCGTCGTCTGCAGCGGGTGGCCGAGCGCTACCCGGGCGAGTGGCTGGTCGTGGTGGACGGAGATGAGCTGCTCGAGGTGCCCTACGACGATCTGCCGACCACCGCCGCCCGCCTGGGCGCGGTGGGAGCCAACGCGCTCGCGGCGCCCTTCCTGCAGCGCGTGCGCGCCGACGGTCGCCTTGAGACGCCCGCGGTGCTCGACGACCCGCTGGCCGAGCTGCCCCTGGCGGTGCCCGGGCTGATCGCCGCTCTCGGCAGCGGTGCGATCGAGACCAAGTTCCCCCTGCTGCGGGTCGGCCCCGGCCTCGCGATCCAGGGCGGCAACCACGAGCCGCCGCTCGGGCGGCACACGTTGCTCAGCAGCGCGTGCGGCGTGACGCACCACGTGAAGTGGCGACGTCCCCTCCTCGATCGACTGGAGGAGAGGATCGCGACCGACCACGTCTGTCGGCACGAGTCGCAGTGCTACCTGGACTGGCTGCGCGCCCACGAGGGCACCCTGCCCCTGGGCGGCGCCTTTCGTTGCACCCGCAAGGAGCTCTTCGCACGCGGCCTGCTGCGCCGCACCTCGTTCTGTGACCGTGGGCGCCTGTGGGGCCGCGCCCGCCGCCGCCGTCGCGAGCTCGGAGCGGCCTAGGGGAGGCGACGCGCGAGGGGCGGAGCGCCGTGAACGCGGCTCGTGAGCCGGTGGCCCACGTGCGTGACCAGGCCCGCGCCGGCGGCTTTGAGCCGCGCGAGGTCGATGCCGTGCTCGTGGCCCAGGCCGTCGAGCAGGAACACGAGGTCTTCGGTGGCCAGGTTGCCGGCGGCACCGGGCGCGAAGGGACAGCCCCCCAGGCCCCCCGCGCTGGCGTCGAAGCGGAAGATCCCCAACCTCAGCGAAGCGAGCACGTTGGCCACGGCCATGCCGCGCGTGTCGTGGAAGTGCAGCACCAGCCGCTCGGCCTTGACGCTCGGCAGCAGCGCCTCGATCAGGCGCGCGACCTCGCCCGGCGTGCCCGCCCCGATCGTGTCCCCCACCGAGATCTCCTCGCACCCCAGGTCAAGGAGCCGCTTGACGACGTCCAGCACGGCCGCCGGCGCGATGGGCCCCTCGAAGGGGCAGGCCACGGCGGTGCTCACGTATCCGCGCAGCGTCTTGCCCGCCCCACGTGCCCCGCGGGCCACGGGGGCGAAGCGCGTCAGGCTCTCGGCGATGGAAGCGTTCACGTTGCGCTGGTTGAAGGTCTCGGAGGCCGCGGTGAAGACCGAGATCTTGCCCACGCCGGCGGCCAGCGCGCCCTCGAGGCCGCGCTCGTTGGGCACGAGGGCGCCGTAGGTCACGCCCGCGGGGGCCGAGCCCAGGGCGCGGAACACTTCGGCAGCGTCGGCGAGCTGCGGGACGAGGTCGGGGCGCACGAAGGAGGAGACCTCGATGTCCTTGAGCCCGGTGGCCACGAGCGCGCGCACGAAGGCCACCTTGGCCTGCGTGGGCACGGGCAGGCGCTCGTTCTGCAGCCCGTCGCGGGGGCCGACCTCCGTCACGAGGATGCGCCGCGGCAGGGGCTGGCTCATGCGCCGCTTCCGGAGGCGGCCACGAAGGTGACCACGACGTCTCCCAGGGCGACCTTCTCGCCGGCCTTGCGACGCACCTGTTCGACGGTCACGGCACGCGTGGCGCGCACGACGTACTCCATCTTCATGGCCTCGACCACGAAGAGGGCCCCGGCCGCGGGCACGGCGGCGCCGGGCGTCACGAGGACCTTGGCCACCAGCCCCGTCATGGGGCTCACGGCGAAGGCCTCCTCGCCGACGCCGTGGGCGTGGCGGACGGCCGATTCATCGAGCAGCTCGTAGGTACGGCCTCCGATGCTGACCAGCGTTGAGTCGCCTTGGCGCTTGACCAGCGCGCGCACGAGCCGCCCGTCGCGACGCAGGAGGATCGAGCCGTCGGCGGCGCGCTCGGCCTGGGCCTCGACGGCGCGGCGCTCTCCCGCCTCGCCCAGCCGGAAGCCCGCGAGCGTCTGCCAGGGGGAGGGCGAGGCGGCCGCGGCGCCGCGCACCGCGAGCAGGGCGTGCGCCGCCGCGGCCTGGAGCAGGTCGTCGGCCTCGGCCTCCGGCGGCACGAGCACGGCAGCGCGCCGCTCGAGCAGGTCGATGGCCAGGCGCCCCGCGCGCACCTCGGGATCGGCCAGGATGGCGCGCACGTAGCCCACGTTGGTGCGCACGCCGAGCACGGCGGTCTGCGCGAGCGCGTCGTCCAAGCGCGCGAAGGCCTCCTCGCGGCTCGCACCGTGGGCGATGACCTTGGCCAGCAGCGGGTCGTAGTGCGGCGTGACCTCGAGACCCTCGCGCCAGGCGCCGTCCACGCGCAGGCCGGGGCCCTCGGGGACGCGCAGGCCCACGATGCGACCGACGCTGGGCAGGAAGCCCTGGGCGGGGTCCTCGGCGTAGACCCGCGCCTCGACGGCGTGCCCGCGCGCGATGAAGGCCTCCGCCGGGGGCAGGCGCTCCCCGGCCGCGATACGCAGTTGCCAGGCCACCAGATCGATGCCGTAGACCGCCTCGGTGACCGGATGCTCGACCTGCAAGCGACGGTTCACCTCGAGGAACCAGGGCCGGCCCCCTGGATCGAGCAGCATCTCCACCGTGCCCGCGTTCACGTAACCGAGCGCCCGAGCGACCTCTGCGCCCGCCTCGTGGACGCGGCGGCGCACTTCGGGAGAGAGGCCCGGTGCAGGCGCCTCCTCGAGCACCTTCTGGTGGCGGCGCTGGAGCGAGCAGTCGCGTTCGCCCAGCACGCGCACCTCGCCGTGCGCGTCGCACAGGATCTGCACCTCGACGTGGCGCGCGGGCGCGATCAGACGCTCCAGGTAGAGGTCGGTGGAGCCGAACGCACCGCCGGCCTCGCGCCGCGCACCCTCGGCGGCCTCGAGCAGGTCGGCCTCCCGCGCCACCGCGCGCATGCCCTTGCCCCCGCCGCCGGCCACCGCCTTGAGCAGCAGGGGGAAGCCCGTCTTGCGCGCGGCGGCGAGCAGCGCGGCCGGGGCCTCGCCCACGACCTCGAGGGGCCCGGGAATGACCGGCACGCCGGCGGCGGCGACCCGGCGCTTGACCGTCAGCTTGTCGGCGCTGGCTTCGAGCACGGCGGCGGGCGGGCCGACGAAGACGATGCCCCCCTCGGCCAAGGCGCGCGCGAAGGTTGCGTTCTCGGAGAGGAACCCGTAGCCGGGGTGCACGGCCTGTGCGCCCGAGGCGCGCGCGGCCTCCAGCAGCGCGGGGATCGAGAGATAGGAGTCGCGCGCCGGCGCGGGGCCGATGCGCACGGCCAGGTCGGCCTCCTCGACGTGAGGCGCCCCGGCGTCGGCATCGCTGAAGACGGCCACGCTGCGGATGCCCAGCACGCGCAGGGTGCGGATGACGCGCAGCGCGATCTCGCCGCGGTTGGCCACCAGCACGCAGCGGAAGAGCGGCCCGCTCACGGCGCCCACCGGGGCTTCCTCTTCTCCAGGAAGGCGCTGGTGCCCTCACGGCCGTCGGCGGAGGCGCGCGCGTCGGCGATGGCCTCGCGGGCGATCCTCTGCTGGGCCTCGCGGTCGCTGCCCGCCGCCAGCAGCGCGCGCAACACCGCCTTGGCGCCGGCCACGGCCGCAGGCGAAGAGAGCAGGACCGCGTCCACGACGCGCTTGACCTCGATGTCGAGCTGCGCCTCGGGGGCCACCCCGTGCACCAGCCCCATGCGCAGCGCCTCGCCGTCGTCGAAGCGCTCGCCGGTCACGAACCAGCGCCGCGCGGCGCCGGGCCCGATGCGCCGCAGCACGTAGGGCGAGATCACGCCGGGCACCAGACCCAGGCGCACCTCGGTGAAGCCGAACTGCGTGCCCTCGGCGGCCAGGGCCACGTCGCAGGCGGCGACGAGGCCGGCTCCGCCGCCGAGCGCCGCGCCCTGCACGCGCGCCACGACGGCGAAGGGCGCCCGGTCGATGGTCTCGAAGGTGCGCTGGAACTGGGCGGCGTCGGCCAGGTTCTCGGCGCGCGAGCGCTGGGCGGCCCGCCGCATCCAGTCGAGGTCGCCGCCGGCGCAGAAGGTGGGCCCCTCGCCCGAGAGCACCGCCACGCGCACCTCGGGCCGGGAGGCGAGGTCCTCGAAGGCCTCCACGAGGGAGGCCGCCAGGTGCTCGTCGAAGGCGTTCCTCTTCTCGGGGCGGTTCAAGCGCACGCGCGCCAGGGGGCCCTCGACCGAGACCAGCAGCGGCGCGGAGGCGTCCACCGCGCTCACATCCGGTAGACCGGCGGGCGCAGCGGCTCGAGCGGCGCGTAGAGGCTCGCCGCGAGCGTGAGGCCCAGCACGTCGCGGGTCTGGGGCGGCTCGATCACGCCGTCGTCCCACAGACGCGCGCTGCCGTAGGCCGGTCGGCCCTCGGTCTCGTACTTCTCGCGGATCGGGCGCGTGAGCGCGTCCTCCTCGGCCGGCGTGAGCGGCGGCTTCTTCTCGTAGGCCAATTGCTCGCGCTTGACGGTGAGCAGCACCTGCGCGGCCTGCTCCCCCCCCATCACGCTGATGCGCGCGTTGGGCCAGGTGAACAGGAAGCGCGCGTCGTAGGCGCGCCCGCACATGCCGTAGTTCCCTGCGCCGAAGGAGGATCCGATGAGCACCGTGATCTTGGGCACGGGCGTGGTGGCCACCGCCTGCACCATCTTGGCCCCGTCGCGGGCGATGCCGCCGTTCTCGGCCTCGCGGCCCACCATGAAGCCGGTCACGTTCTGCAGGAACACCAGCGGGATGCCGCGCTGGCCGCAGAGTTCGATGAAGTGCGCGCCCTTCAGGGCCGAGGCGCTGAAGAGCACGCCGTTGTTGGCCACGATCCCCACGGGGATGCCGTGGATGCGCGCGAAGCCGGTCACCAGCGTGATGCCGTAGCGGGCCTTGAACTCCTGGAAGCGGCTGCCGTCCACGATGCGCGCGATCACCTCGCGCACATCGTAGGGGGTGCGCACGTCCTGGGGCACCAGCCCGAGCAGCTCCTCGGGGTCGTAGCGCAGGGCTTCGACCTCCGCCATGTCCATCGCCCGGCGCGGCCCGCGGTTCAAGGACTCCACCAGCGAGCGCGCCTGGCGCAGGGCGTCCTCGTCGTCCTGGGCGAGGTGGTCGGCCACGCCCGAGATGCGCGTGTGGACGTCGGCGCCGCCCAGGTCCTCGGCGCTCACCTCCTCGCCCGTGGCCGCCTTCACCAGCGGCGGCCCGGCCAGGAAGATGGTGCCGTGGCCCTTGACGATGATGGCCTCGTCGCTCATGGCCGGCACGTAGGCCCCGCCCGCCGTGCACGAGCCCAGCACCACGGCCAGCTGCGGCACGCCTGCGGCCGAGAGCACGGCCTGATTGCGGAAGATGCGCCCGAAGTGCAGCTTGTCGGGGAAGACCTCGGCCTGCAGCGGCAGGAACGCTCCGCCCGAGTCCACCAGGTAGAGCGTGGGCAGGCGGTTCTCGAGCGCGATCTCCTGCGCGCGCAGGTGCTTCTTGACCGTCAGCGGCAGGTAGCTGCCGCCCTTGACGGTGGCGTCGTTGGCCACGACCACCACCTCGCGCCCATGCACCAGCCCGATGCCCGTGACCAGGCCGGCGGCCGGCGTGGCGTCCTCGTAGACCCCGTGCGCCGCCAGCGCCGAGAGCTCCAAGAAGGGGCTGCCCGGATCGAGCAGACGCTCGATGCGCTCGCGCACGAAGAGTTTGCCGCGCGCCTTGTGCTTTGCCAACGCGTTCGCGCCGCCGCCCTGGCGCACGACGGCCAGGGTGGCGCGCAGGTCCTGGCGCAACGCCTCGTGGTGGGCGCGGTTCTTCCGGAAGACCTCGGAGGCGGGATCGACCTGGCTCGCGAGGACGTCCATCCGCGACGCTCTAGCCGAGACCGTGAAGCTGGAACGTGCCGGCACCGGGGGGCGCGGGGGGCGGGGCCACGTTGCGCACCTCTTGCACGGAGGGCAGGACCTCGCGCAGCGCGTTCTCGATGCCCATGCGCAGGGTCATCAGGCTCGAGGGGCAGGTACCGCAGGCGCCGTGCAGCTTGACGTTGACGATGCCGTCCTCGAAGGAGACGAACTCGACGTCGCCGCCGTCCGAGTTGAGGTAGGGGCGCACCTGCTCGAGCACCTTCAAGATCTGCTGCACCTCGCCGGCGTGGTCGGCTTCCGACGGCGGGGCGGGACGCGGTTCGGTGCTCATGGGGGCTCCGGGGCGGGGCAGGTGCCAGCATAGTCGGGTAGAACGGCAGCCGCCTCCCGGGAGCGGACCATGGCCAGCGCGCCCGTCGTCCTGATCACCGGCGGCTCGGGCGGCCTGGGGCTGGCCGTGGCCCAGCGCTTCCACGCGGCGGGCCACGCGGTGGCCCTCCTCGACCGCGCTGCGCCCACGCGCGAAGCCGCCGCGTCCCTTGGGTTCTCCGCCCTGCATGCCGAGGCCGACGTCACCGACCGGCGCTCCGTGGAGTCGGCCGTGGCCGAGGTGACGCGCGCGCTCGGGGCCCCGCGCGTGCTGGTCAACGGCGCGGGCATCGCGGAATCCGGTCCCCTCCTGCCCCCCGACGACGCGCTCTTCGAGCGCGCGTTGGCGGTCAACGTGAAGGGCTCGTGGATTGTGGCCACCGCGGTCCTGCCCGCCATGCTCGCCGCCAAGCAGGGCGCGATCGTCAACGTCGCCAGCACCGCCTCCTTCAAGGCCTACAAGTACGTGGCCGCCTACGTGGCCAGCAAGCACGCCGTGCTGGGCCTGACCCGCGCTCTCGCCGAGGACCTGCGCGGCAAGGGCGTGACGGTGAACGCCGTCTGCCCCGGCTTCATGGACACCCCCATGACGCAGCGCACCGTGGCCACCATCGTGCGCAGCACCGGCCGCACGCCCGAGGCCGCCCGCGCCACCATCGCCGCCATGAACACGGGCGGGCGCCTGATCACCCCCGAAGAGGCCGCCGACGCCATCGTGGCCCTGGCCCTCGATCCGCGCCGCACAGGCGAGCACGTCGTGCTCGAGTGACCACCGCTCCGGCAAGCCTCATCGACCTGGCACCCACTGCGGTGAGATCGGTGCCCTTCGACCACGTCGTGAAGGAAGGCTACCTGGAGCCGTCGCTCTACGCGGCGCTGCGCGCGTCGTTCCCGACCTGCCCCGCCAGCAGCGGTCCCTCGGGGCACAGCCTCTATCTGGGCGAGCCCGGATTCGACGACCTTCTCGACCGCAACGCCGCCTGGCGCTCCTTCGTCGAGGCCGTGCGCAGCCAGGAGTACGTGCAGGCCTGTCTGGCCCAGTTCCGTGACGAGCTCCGTCGCGGCGGCTGCCTCGTGGACCCGGCGCAGGCACGCTACGTCCCGTGGATCGAGACGCGGGAGGTCAAGGTGCTCCGCGAGGTCGCGGCACCTCATCCTGCGCCCCATGAGCTGTTCGTGCGGGTGGACATCCACCAGGCGGGGGCCGGATACGGACGGGACGTGCACCTGGATCACCGGCGCCGCCTGGTAACCGCGTTGATCTACTTCTGTGACGCCGACGAGATCGGGATGGAGGGGGGACGCCTCTCCATGTGGCCGAGGCCTACGACTCGCCTCTCCTGGTTTGGCCGCCGCCGGGTGCGCACGATCACGCCACGGCACAACCTGGCAGCGTTGTTCGCCTGCAGCAGACGCTCCTGGCACCGCGTCGATCCGATCACGCGCCAGTCGGGCACCCGCGACTACGTCCAGATCCACATCTCGAGCAGCGTCGATGCCTGGCCCGCCACGCCGGCGGGCTGGCGCTAGACTCACCCTGTGAGCCCGTTGCGCCTGCTGACCGTCGTACTCCTGATCCTGGGTTCCTCGGCGCGCGCGGGCGCCGAAGAACCCATGGACGAGGAGCAGGTCGCCGACTCGCCCTACCCGGCCGCGTTCCGTGAGCGGGTAAACGCCGCCATCGACCTGGGCGTGCGCTGGCTCAAGCGGGCGCAACGCGCGGATGGGACCTGGAAGGGCGTGCACGATCGCGGCTACCCCATGGGCGGCACGGCGCTGGCCACCCTCACCCTGCTCAAGTGCGGCGTGAAGCCCGACGACCCGGCCGTGGAGTCGGCCTTCGCCTTCCTGCGCACCCAGGCCCTGGTCAGGACCTACGAGGTCGGCGTGCTGCTGATGGCCATCGCGGCGCGCTACGCCCCCGCGCACGAGACCTTCGCGCCCGAGGAGACCGACCGCTACGGCAGCTCGGCCAAGCCCAAGGACCCCTGCCAGCTCGGGATCTCGAAGGAAGACCTCGAGTGGATGAAGCGCGGGGTCGCTTTCCTCATCGAGCAGCAGAACGCCGAGGGCGCCTGGCGCTACCCCGAGGGCGGCACCGACCTCTCGAACACGCAGTACGCGCTGCTGGGCCTGCAGGCCGCCAACCGCTGCGGCGCGCTCGTGCCGCCCAAGGTCTGGGTCGCGGCCCTGGAGTTCCTGATCCAGGGGCAGGAGTCCTACGGCCGGCCGTGCATGTACAAGGGCAACGAGGTGCGCGGGCGCTACCGCATGCAGTGGTCGGAGCCGGCGCTGGCGCGCGGCTGGCGCTACATCCCCGGCCAGAAGGCCTTTCCCGTCTCGGGCTCGATGACCACGGCTGGGCTCGCGGGCCTGATCATCTGCCAGAGCGAGCTGTGGGGCTCGCGGCGCTTCACCGGCGAGCTGCGCCAGCAGGCGCGCCGCGGCATCCGCGACGCCATGGCCTGGCTGCAGCAGCACTACGACGTCACCGAGAACCCCATCGAGCAGGACCCCGCCGCCCCGGCGGAGGGCGCCGAGGGCCTGCCCTTCGGACCCGTCGACACCTGGTACCTCTACTACATGTACGGCCTGGAGCGGGCCGGGATCCTCGGCCGCTTCCGCTTCCTGGGCCCCAAGGACTGGTACGAGGAGGGGGCCGAGGTGCTGCTGCGCCTGCAGATGCCCCAGGGCAGCTTCGGGCCGCTGCACGACACCTGCTTCGGCCTGCTCTTCTTGAAGCGCGCCACCTCGCGCTACGCCACGCCCGTGATCACGCCCTCGGACGACCGCCTGCCGGTCGCGCCAGCGGGTCCCGCGGCCCCGGCCAAGTAGACTGCCGCCGTCCTCCGGAGGCAGGTACATGGCTGAGCCGCCCTCGTCCCACGAGCGTCCGTTCGCCGAGGCGCTCGAGGGCGGCGTGCTGACGATCACGCTCGACCGCCCCGAGCGCTTGAACGCCCTGACCTTCGCCATGTACCGCGGGCTGGCCGATCGCCTCTACGCGCTGCGTTCGGACGAGGCCGCCAAGGTCGTGGTGCTCACGGGGCGCGGCAAGGGCTTCTGCTCGGGCGGCGACGTGGACGACATCATCGGCCGGCTCTTCGAGCAGGACACGAAGGACGTGCTGGCCTTCACGCGCATGACCGGCGAGCTGATCGAGAACATCCGGCGCCTGGACCGGCCGGTGATCGCCGCGCTCAACGGCTCGACGGCCGGCGCGGGCGCCGTGATCGCCCTGGCCTGCGACCTGCGCGTGATGAGCGCCAAGGCGCGCATCCACTTCCTGTTCACCAAGGTGGGCCTGACCGGCGCCGACATGGGCGCGGCCTACCTCCTGCCGCGGCTCGTGGGCCTGGGCCGGGCCACGGAGTGGCTCATGCTGGGCGAGGGCATCGACGCGCCCACGGCCCTGGCTGCCGGCCTCGCCAACCGGGTCTGCGCCCCCGAGCAGGTGCTGCCGGAAGCGCTGGCCCTGGCCGCGAGGCTCGCGTCCGGACCCACCCTGGCCCTCTCCATGACCAAGCGTCTGCTGCACAACGAGCAGTCGATGGACCTGGTCTCGGCCCTCGAGAGCGAGGCCGTGGCTCAGGCCCTGCTGCTGCGCGCCAAGGACCACCGCGAGTTCTTCGACGCCTGGAAGGCGGGGCGCGAGCCGCGCTTCGAAGGGCGCTGAGGCGCGTGAGCGCGAGCCCCTCCCCGTCCCCCTCCCCCGCCGAGCGCTACGGCTACAGCGCCGAGCAGGAGGCCTGGCGCGCCAAGGCCGAGCGCTTCGCCCGCGAGGAGGCCGCGCCGCGCGTGCGCGCCTCCGACCGCGAGGGTCGCTTCGACCGCGAGCTGGTGCGGGCCCTGGGACATGCGGGGCTGATCGGTGTGGGCCTCGGGAAGGCCTTCGGGGGCGCGGGGGCGGGAGCGCTGGCCGCGGCCCTGGTGGCCGAGGAGCTGGGCGCCGTGGACGGCAGCCTGCGCGGCTTCCTGGCGGTGCAGGCCGGCCTGGTGCTCTCGCCGCTGGCGGAGCACGGCACGCCCGCGCAGAAGAGCGCCTGGGCTGCGCGCCTGCTCTCGGGCGAGGCCATCGGCTGCTACGCCCTCACCGAGCCCGGCGCCGGCAGCGACGTGGCGGCCCTGACCACGCGCGTGCGCACCGAGGGCGAGCACGCCGTGCTCGACGGCGAGAAGGTCTGGATCACCAACGGGGGCGTGGCCGACGTGGCGCTGGTCTTCGCGCAGACCGAGCCGGGCGCGGGCCGCCACGGCCTGGAGTGCTGGCTCGTGCCCACGAACACGCCCGGCTTCGAGGCTTCGCACATGCCCGGGCGCGAGCTGGGCCACCGCGGCAGCAGCCACGCCCGACTGACGCTCCAGGGCGTGCGCGTGCCGCGCGCGAACCGGCTGGGCCCGGCCCTGGGCGGGCACGCGCTCGCCATGGCGGCGCTGGAGCGCGGACGGCTCAACGTGGCTGCGGGGGCCGTGGGGGCGCACCGCGCCTGCCTCGAGGCCGCGACGGACTTCGCCCGCTCGCGCCGGCAGTTCGGCCAGCGCATCGGCGACTTCCAGCAGGTGGGCGCCGAGCTGGCGGACATGTCCGTCGAGCTCGAGGCCGCGCGTCTGCTGGTGCAGCAGGCGGCGCGCCTCGTCGACCGGGGCCTGCCCCACGCGGAGGCCGTGGCCCGGGCCAAGCTCTACGCCACCGAGGCGGCGCTGCGCGCGGCCACCAAGGCCGTCCAGCTCCACGGCGCACGCGGCTACAGCGACGAGCTGCCGCTCGAGCGCCACTACCGCGACGTGATCGCGCTGACCATCTACGAAGGCACCAGCCACATCCAGCGCCTGATCCTGGCGCGCGCGCTGCTGGGCAAGGACGAGGAGGCCCGCACGTGAGCCAGCGACTCCCTTGGCAGGCCGTCAACCCGCCGGCCTGGGCGCTGCCCGTGGGCTACGCCAACGCCGTCGTCTCGCGTGGCGGCACGCGCGTGAGCGTGGCGGGCCAGACGGCCATGGGCCCCGACGGCAAGGTGCGCCACGCGGGCGACCTGGTGGCGCAGGCGGCGTTGGCCTTCGACAACGTGCTCACCGTCCTCGCCGCGGCCGGCGCGCGGCCCGAGCAGATGGTGCGTGTGCGCATCTACGTGCGCTCGGCCGACGACTACGCCACGCGGGCCGGCGACATCGGCAAGGCCTGGCGTGCGCGCTTCGGCCGCTGGTTTCCGGCCATGACGCTGGTCGAGGTCGCACGGCTCTACGACCAGGGCGCGTTGATCGAGGTCGAAGCCGAGGCGGTCATCCCCGACGCGTGACCTGCCGGGGCGCGAGGGGCCGGCGCGCCCCCAGGCTCTTCAGCCACAGCCACAGGGCCTTGGGACGCGTCGGAGGCCTCAGGCCCCAACGCAGGAGCAGCGGTCGAGCCTCGCGCCAGCGCCCGGCGCGAGCCAGGGCCAGGGCCAGGTGAGCCTCCGTGCGCTGCAGATGGCGACGCGCCCCGCGCGGCTCGGGCGCGCGCGGGAGGTGGCGGCGCAACACGGCCACGCGCGCGGAGAGCATCCCGATGTCGTCGGCGGTGGCGCGCTCGGCCCCCGGACCCCCGTGGCCGTCCCGGTAGGCGAAGAGCACCTCGAGGTTGGGCACCAGCCTCCAGCCGGTCAGGAGCAGGCGCAGGAGCAGGTCGGTGTCCTCGTTGCGTCGCAGGGAGGGGTCGAAGGGGACCGCGCGCAAGGCCTCGGTCCGGAAACACCAGCCGGAGGGGTAGGCCCAGGCGCCCTCGAACAGGGCCTGCAGCGAGTCGGGCGCCTTGAAGTCGGGATCGGTGCGCATCGTGGCGGGTCGGCCGGGCCGCTGCTCTTGGGCCCGACCGTCGGCGTAGGCCAGGGCCACCTCGGGATGGCGCTCGAGCAGCTCGATCTGCGAGCGCAGGAAGCCCGGGAGCCAGCGGTCGTCGCTGTCGAGCAACGCCAGGAAGCGGCCGCGGGCATGCTCGATGCCCCGGCTGCGCGCGCCGCTGATGCCGGCGTTCTCCTGCCGCAGGATGCGCACGCGTTGTTCGCCTGCGTAGCGCGCGCGCAGCACGGCCTCCGTGCCGTCCCGGCTGCCGTCGTCCACGACCAGCAGCTCGAAGTCGGTCTCGGTCTGCGCCAGGACGCTCTCCACGGCACCCTGGACAAGGCCCACGCGGTCGTAGGTGGGCAGCACCACACTAGCCAACGGGGAGCTGGCCAGCGGGGAGGTGTCGGAACGCATCCCCGCCACGATAACGAGGCCGGGCGGCGCTAGCCTCCCAGGTCGAGCTTGAGGGTGCGCTCGTCGCTGAGCTTCAGGCGATGCTCGGGACGGGCACGCTTGTCGCCGGGGAAGCGCACGATCACCTCGGAAGGCAGGTCGGTGCGCAACCAGCCCTCGTAGGAGCCCACCTCGCGGCCGGCCAGGTTCATCACGGTGACGCGCTTGAAGACCGTGCGCGGGGCGGCATGTCCCGGCAGGCGCATGGTGAGCTCATGCTCGGCCACCAGCAGCTCGGGCGCCGCGGCGCCGCCCTCGAAGGAGACCACCAGCGTCATGCGGCCGTCCACCGGGACGGTCAGCGTGGCCTGCGCGCAGGTGTCGGGGATCAGGCCGCCACCCTCGGGGGTCAGCCCCTCAGCCAGCCCCAGGCGCACGTGCGTGCGGCAGCTGGGCGCGAACTCGAGCCAGCCGTCCAGGTCGGCGAAGGCCTCCACGGCCGCCGCGCGCTCGCGGCCCGCCACCGGCAGATCGTCGCCCTCGGGCGTCAGCGTCACGGGCATCCCTGCCAGAGGCCGGCCGCGGCCGTCCACGAGCCGCACCCGCTGGCGCTCGGCGCGCTGGTGCCAGACCCGCGGCGCCCGTCCCGGAACCTCGTCGCCGGTGAGCGACTCGAGGAAGGCCACCAGGTCGGACACCTCCTCGTCGCTGACCTTGAAGCCGCGCAGGCGCCGGTCCTGGTGGTCGTCCTTCGAGCCGCCGGCGGCGTAGTAGCGCACCACGCCCTCGAGCGTGCGGAACGAGCCGTCGTGCATGTAGGGACCCCGCCGCGTCAGATCGCGCAGGGTGGGAGTCTTGAAGGACCGGCGGTCGCCGGAGGAGCGGCTGAACAGCTCGCGTCCGCGGTCGGAGCGCTGGATGACGTCGAGGTCGATCTGCTCCTCGCCCGCCTTCACCGCGCTGTTCTTGCCGCTCCACACGATGCCCGTGTTGTGGAAGTCGAAGTCGGAGAAGGTCGGGCGCGCGCCCTCCATCACGTGGCACTGGACGCAGGCGGCACGGCCCCGGAACAGCTCGAGCCCGCGGCGCGCCTCCGCGCTCAAGGCCTCGCGTTGGCCGGCGAGGTAGCGGTCCAGCGGAGCCTCGCTGCTCTGGATCGAGCGGCAGTAGGACGCGATGGCCTCCGCCAGCCGCGCCGTCGTGACCGAGCGGCTGCCGAAGGCGGCCACGAAGGCCTCTCCGTAGCGGCCCGACTCCTCGATCGTGCGTGCCACCTCCGGCAGCTTGGTGAGGTCGAGCGGCAGCGTGCGCACCTGGTCCTTGGCCTTGCGTCCGGCGCGGTCGTCGAGGTCCTCCGGCGGCAGCTCCTCGTCGGGGGTGGTCACGGGCGCCGCCGGGTCGCTGGGCTCCGAGCGCCCCGGCGTCGGGTCGCTGGGGACGGGTCGTCCCGGCGTGGACTGGCCGGGCGTCGTGGGCGGGCCATAGCTTCCGCCTCCCGAGGAGGCGGGGGCCAACACGCTGGGCGGGACCTGACCGATCTCGCCCAGGGGACCGTGCGCCCCGCGGCTGATGGCCTGGCCGCGGACGCCGGAGAAGGCGCCCAAGCGCGCCGTGACCAGCTCCTCGATGGAGTCGAACTCGCCGTCCCAGTGGGCCGTGGGGTTGCGGTGGCCGTCGAGCAGCGTCTGGCTGTGGCGCCCCGTGCGGGCCACGTCGTCCTCGCTGCGCACGGCCGGATCGGAGTAGCCGTGCTCCGGGTCGTGGCAGGACGAGCAGGCGCGGGCTCCCGAGCGGCTGGCGACAGGGTCGAAGAACAGGCGCCGGCCCAGCTCGATGCGCGCCTCCTCGGTGGTGCGCGGGCCGGGGAAGCCGTTGGGAGGCTCGGCGCCCGTGGGGCAGGCGAACAGACCGGCCAGCACGACCACGACCGCCACGGCGAGCGTCCCGCCACCCGCTTGCCGCGCGCCAGGGCTCGAAAACATGCGCATGAGGCCTCCCAGGATCCGACCCACCGACACCTAGACTATGCGAACGTCACCACCGGGGCAGCTGCACCACGGGACCTCCGGCCCGCCTCCGGGGGGCGCGACCCAAAGGGGGCCCCCCCGGCGCCCCCCCGTACAACGCCGCCGTGCGCCTCTCGCTCGTCTTCTACGCCTTCCTGGCCCGCATGGCCGTGGGCACGCTCCTGTGCCTGATCCCGCTCTGGGCCATGCGCGCCGCCGAGCGCCACCTGCGCTTCCAGCTGCTGCTGGCGCTGGTCCTGGCGGCCAGCGCCGTGGCGCTCTACGGGCCCACGCGGCTCTCGCTCGAGGGGGCGCTCCCCGGCGCGCTGGTGCTGCTGGGCGCGGGCTGCCTCGTCGCCAACGCACTCTTCGGCACCTTCCGCCGGAGGGCGGGCCGGATCGCGCTCCTGGTGGCCTCGCTGGCTGGCCTGGTCGCGGTCTGGGGCACGGCCCGGCTGGGCCCCATCGGGGCCGGCGCGGGGCCGGCCGCGCTCTCGGTGCTGGCGCTCTCGGCCCTGCTCGGGGGCCTCGTGATCGGCTCGATCAACAACGCCATGATCCTGGGCCACTTCTACCTGACGATCAAGGGCCTCCCGCTCGAGGCCCTGGTGCGCGCCGGGCGCACGGTGGCGGTGGTGGTGCTGGCCAAGATCGCGCTCTTCGGCCTGGTGCTCGCCTTCTGGGGCGGAGCCTCGGAGGTGCTGCTGGGCCCGGAGATCGTCTGGACCGCCTGGCGCGTGATGTTCGGCTTCGTCGGCCCGCTCGTGCTGCTCTGGATGGTGAAGGACACCGTGCGCCTGAAACACACCCAGGCCGCCACCGGCCTGCTCTACGTGGCCGTGGCCTTCGCCCTGATGGGCGAGCTGGCGGCGGTCTACCTCGAGCTGGCCTCGGGCCTGCCGGTGTAGCGCCATGCTCGAGCTCGCCTTCGCCTGTCCCGGCTGCGGCAAACCTGTCGAGGGGGCCCTGGGGGCCGAGGTCGAGAGCCTCGCCTGCGGCGCCTGTGGGCGCGTGACGCCGCTCCCCGAGGCCGCCTCGAGCCCCGCCGACGCTGCGCCCGCCGTGTGCTGCGTCTGCGGCGCGCACGACATCTACGGCCAGCGCGACTTCAACCGCTCGCTGGGCCTCTCGCTCGCCGCCATCGGGCTCCTGCTGGGGCCCTTCACCTCCTGGATCAGCACCATCGTGGCCGTGGCGCTCGACGCGCTGCTCTACCTGCTCGTGCCCAGCGTGGCCGTCTGCTACGCCTGCAACGCGCAGGTTCGCGGCTTCGCCCGCCCCCAGAGCCCCCCGGGCTTCGAGATCGCGATCCACGACGCCTACAAGTTCGGCAAGCGCTTCCCCCCGCGCCGCGCCCTGGCCGTCGCCGGCCCCCTCGCCCTGCGCCTGCAGCTCGAAGGCAAGACCCCGCCGGGACCGTTCGCGTAGAGGACTGGCGTGGGCACCACGCAGTAGTCTCTACCCAATGCGTTGGGCAAGACTCTGGCCGCTGCTGCTGCTGGCCGCGTGCGGGCAGGAACAGTCGCCTGCGGCCCGCGCGGACGTGCCGGCCGGGGGCGAGCTCAACGCCTACGTGCTCGAGGCGCTGCGCGGCTACCCCACCGATGGCACGCACGGCTACTACTGGCCCAAAGACGAACCGGGCGCACCCCAGCCGTGGCGGGGCAACACGCGCACGCTGCGCTACGCGGGCCAGGTGCTCTCCGAGAGCGATCCCCAGCAGCGCTGCCACTGCAGCGGGCTGACCTTCGAAGTGTTCCTGACCGCCTGGATGGCCTGGGCGCGCGCCACCGGCTGGCCCGAGCGCATCGTCGACCTCGACCTCGAGGGCGTGCGTCGGCTCCAGACCCAGTGGTTCGGCTCGCCTCAGGACCGCAGCACCCTGCGCACGGCGCTGGTCGTAAACGGTCTGGGCACGCAGCTCACGGACCTCGAGCAGGCGCGGCCCGGCGATTTCGTCCAGCTCTGGCGCCACGACGGCAGCGGACACGCCGCGATCTTCCTGGCCTGGGAGCGCGCAGCGGACGGCACGCGCGCCGGCCTGCGCTACTGGAGCACGCAGAAGTCCACGAACGGGATCGGCGAGCGCGTCGAGCGCTTCGGCGACGGGCCGCACGACGTCAAGACCGACGAGCTCTACCTGTGCCGGGCGGGGAAGGGCTGAGCCCTAGACCCTCACGACCGGCCCCGCCATCTCGGCGTCCCGGTAGCCCAGGGCCATCACGGGCGTGTTGAAGGCCCAGCCCATGGAACCGTCACGCGCCACCAGGATCAGCCCCCCGCGCCCCCCGACGCGATCCTCGAGCTCGCGGATCGCCAGCCAGGCGGCGTCCTGCGCGCCGTTCTCGCGGGCCAGCTCCGCCGCGCGCCGCGCCAAGCCCAGGCGCAGGATGCTCTCGCCCCAGCCGGTCACGGCCACGCCCGCGAGGCGCGTGTCGGCGAAGTAGCCGCAGTGCGGGATGGGCGCGTCGCCCACCCGGCCGCTGGGCTTGCCGCAGGCGCCACCCGTGCTCAGCCCTGCGGCGATGCGGCCCAGGGCGTCCACCGCCACCGCCCCCACCGTGTCGGCGGGGGCAGCGCCGGGGCGGCGCGTCGCGGCAGCGGCCTGCCAGGCCCGCAGGCGCTCGCGCACGCGCTCGGTGACGAAGGCCTCGGGCGGCAGCGTCGCGTGCCCGCCCGAACGCACCGCGGCTTCGGCGGCGGCGCCGCTCAAGAGCACGTGGTCGGCGCCCAGGAGCGAGCGCGCCACGCGGATCGGGTTCTGGGCCGTGCGCAGCCCGATGACCGCGCCGATCTCGAGCGTCACGCCGTCCATGATCCCCGCGTCGAGCTCGACCCAGCCCTCGCGCGTCAGCACGCTGCCCTGGCCGGCGTTGACGGCGGGGTCGTCCTCGAGGGTCACGATGGCCTGCTCGACCGCGTCGAGAGCGCTGCCCCCGGCCGCCAGCCGACGCCAGCCGACGTCCAGGGCCGCGGCGCAGGCCTGCCGGTGCGCCTCGCGCTCCTCGGCCGGCATGTCCCAGGCGCCGGCGTGCACCATCAGCGCGGCTCGCGGGGGCTTCGACTTGTCCAAGCGGCGCTCTCCGAGAGTGCTCGTACGCTACGCTCAAGGGCCGCCGCGTCACAGGATCGCGGTCGCTCGTTCGGAGGAGGCGCGTGGACGAGGCTCGCGATCCCGCCGATGTCCGCGACATCGAAGCCGCGCGCGCCGGCGACCCCGAGGGCTTCCGCGGGCTGGTGGAGCGCCACGGCCCGCGCGTCTACGACCTCGCGCGACGCCTGACGCGCGACGCGCACCTGGCCGAGGACATGACGCAGCAGGCCTTCGCCAACGCTTGGCGCGCCCTGCCGCGCTTCGACCTCACACGGCCCTTCCGCCACTGGATCCTGCGCATCACCACGAACCTCTGCCGCAACCTGCATGCCTCGCGCTCGCTCAGGCGCGAGGTCTCGGGGGCCGCGGGGGAGGACGAGCCGGCGCTCGATCCGCCCGCCCCCAGCGCCCCCGAGGCACCGCTCAAGGCGCCGGCGCACGTGCGGGCCGCCATCGAGGCCCTGCCCGAACGCTACCGGCTGGCCGTGGTGCTCCACCACCTCCACGGACTCTCGCTCGAGGCCATCGCGGAGATCGCCGACCAGCCCGTGGCCACGATCAAGACGCACCTGTTCCGCGGGCGGCAGGCCCTGCGGGCGCTGCTGTTCCCCCCCGAAACCAGAACTCCGCCGGGCGGTACACCGTCGAGGAGGGCGCCCTAGGGCGCCATGCCCCCCCGCCATGCCCCCCGCCATGCACCAGCCCGACCTCCCCCCCGGCCCCCCCGACCCGTACGAGTCCCAGAGCGGGCACGACGACCTCGTCGTGCGGGCCCTGGGCCTCGAAGGCCTCTACGCCTGCCCGCCCGCGCTGCTCGCCGCCATCCTGGCCGAGCAGACGCGCCCGGCCTGGAGCTTGGGACGGCGTGCCCTGGCCCTGGCGGCCGGCGTGCTCTTGGCCGTGGGCAGCGTGACGGCGCTGACCGGGCGCCTGCCCTCCACCGACACCCCCCTCCTCCCGGCCCTGAGCGCCGCTCCCGGGGTGCTGCAGAGGGCGGATGTGCTGCCGACCGCGGACCTGCTCGCACAAGCGCCACCCATCGACGGCCGGCTGGCCCCCTTCGCGGCGGCGCTGGCCGCCGTGCTGCTCGCGGGCGGCGTGCTGCTCGCGCGGCGCTGGGGCGCCGCGAACCACGAACGGGCGCGGGAGACCCTATGACCATCCAGGTGCTCGTGGCTCCCGTGGTCGTGGCTCAGGCCCCCGGCGAGACCCTGCTGGCCGTGCTGCTCTACGTGGTGCTCGGGCTGCTGGTGGCGGCCGGCGTGGGCGCGGCGGTGGCCACGCTGCGCGTGATCCTGCCGGGCCTGGCGAACGCCGCCGATGGCGCGCTGCGCGACACGCGGGGCCGGCGCCTGTTCCTGGTTGGCGTGCTGCCCCTGCTGGGGGTCGCGCTACTGACGCAGCTCGTGGCGCAGACGAATCAACAGACCCTCGGGACGCTCGTGGGCGTGCTGCTGCTGGTTCCCACGGGCCTCCTGATCGTGCTCGGGCTCCTGGCCGCCCTGCCCCATCTGGGCGAACGCCTGCTGGAGCGCGAGCGCCCCCGTTCGCCGCTGGCACGCGCCGTCGGCGGCGGGGTGGCCCTGGGCCTGGCGGCCACCACGATGTGGATGCCGCCGTTCTTCGCCCTGCTGCTGTTGCTTCTGGGCGGCTGGCTGCTGGGCATCGGCCTCTTGACCGCGCTCGGACGCCGCTCGCCCGTGGTGCCCTAGCCCGCGTCATCAGCGCGCGGTCGGCGCGCTGAGCTGGGGTACGATTCGGCCCATGCAGGATCTCGGATCGCTCGCCTTCCGCCTGGCGGAGGCCACCGACGCCTCCACGGCGGCCGAACAGCTGGCCGAGCATGTGCGCCAACTGGTGCCGCAGGGTGCCGTGCGCGTCTACCTGCTGGGTCCGGGCGACCGCTGCGCCACCTGCCCACGGGCGCGCACCTGTGCCACCCGCGACCGCTGCCTGCACCTGACCTCCGGGCTGGGCACCTTCGCAGAGCCGCCCAGCCAGGCCTCGCGGCTGCCGCGCACCGACGAGGCCTGGGCGCTACCCATGCGCAGCCCGGGCGTGGTCGTGCTCGGGCCCCTGCCCGCCGAGCTGGAGGGCCTCCCCACGACCCCCGCCGAGCCGGCCGGGCACGGCCTGCTCCTGGCCCTCGAGTCCAGCGGCGAGGTGCTGGGCGTGGTGGGCCTGCGCCTTCCAGACGCGCCGCCCGCCGACCTCGAGGGCCAGCTCAAGACCGCCGTGACCCTGACCGCCGCCACCCTCAGGGCCCTGCGCAGCCGGCAGGAGGCCCAGCGGCGCTTCGAGCAGCTGCTGCTGGTGAACGAGCTCGGGCGCAAGGTCAACTCGATCCTCAACGCCGACCTGCTGCTGCGCCAGGCCACGGTGGACGTGCACCGCACCTTCGGCTTCCACAACGTGATGCTCTTCATGCTCGACGAGCGTCGCCAGCGGCTCGAGCTCAAGGCCCACGCCGCGCGCTACGCCGCCCCCGCCCAGGACCAGACCTCCGTGGCGCTCGACGCCGGCGTCGTCGGGCGCGTGTGCAAGACGGGCCGCACGGAGGTGGTCGAGGACGTGCGCTCCGACAAGGACTTCGTCGGCTGGTTCGCCGACACGCGCAGCGAGATCGCCGTGCCCATCCAGATCGGCGGCGTGGTCGAGGGCGTGCTCAACGTGGAGAGCGACCGCGTGGGCGCCTTCGGCGCCTCCGAGCGCCTGGTGCTCGAGACGGTGGCCAACCAGATCGCCATCTCGCTCGAGAACGCGCGGCTCTTCGGCATGGTGAAGGAACGCGAAGACCGCTACCGCACGCTGGTGGAGTCGAGCCCCGCGGCCGTGCTGCACCTGGACGCGCAGGGGCGCATCACCTACGCCAACCCGACCGTGCTCGAGGTGACGGGCCACGACGCCGGCCAGCTGCGGGCGCGCGCCGGCACGCTGGTGGCCCTGGCCGTGGAGGGCGACCGCGAGAAGGTCGAGGCGGCCGTGGAGCGGGCCCTGCGGGGCTCGCCGGTGCGCGACCTCGAGTTCCAGGTGATGCACGCCGACGGCAGCCTGCGCTGCCTGTCCTCCTCGCTCCAGCCCCTGGTGGGCGAGCATGGCGACGCACGAGGTGCCGTCGTGCTCGCGCGCGACCGCACCCGCGAGCGCGAGCTGCAGGACAAGCTGACCCAGTCGGAGAAGCTGGGCGCCATCGGCTCGCTCGTCAGCGGCGTGGCGCACGAGCTCAACAACCCGCTGGCCGGCATCCTGGGCTTCGCCCAGCTGCTGCTCAGCCGCCCTTCCGAGACCTGGGGCCGCGGCGACATCGAGAAGATCGAGCGCAACGCGCGCCGCTGCCAGCGCATCGTCGAGAACCTGCTCACCTTCGCGCGCCAGTCGCGGATGACCAAGCGCCGCGCCAGCTTGAACGACGTGATCGAGTCGGTGGTGGCGCTCAACGAGTTCCAGTTCCAGATGGACAACGTGAAGATCGAGCGCGACCTCGACCCGCGCGTGCCGGCCTTCCCGCTGGACGTGAACCGCTGGCAGCAGGTGTTCGTCAACCTGGCCTCGAACGCGCACCAGGCCATGGTGAACAGCAAGAGCAAGGAGCGCGTGATCCGCTTCCAGACGCGCGTCAAGGGTCGCGAGCTCGTCATCCGCGTCAGCGACACGGGCGCGGGCATCCCCGAGCACCTGCGCACGCGCGTCTTCGAGCCCTTCTTCACGACCCGGGAGAACGGCACCGGGCTGGGGCTGGGCATCTGCTTCGGCATCGTGCGCGACCACGGCGGCTCGATCGAGCTCGAGACGGGCCACGACAAGGGCGCCCACTTCCGCCTGGTGGTGCCGATGACCGAGGGCGTCGAGGCGGCCCCCGCGCCCACCCCCGCCGCCACGCCCCTGGGCTCGGCGGGCGCCGGCCGGCGCGTGCTCGTGGTGGACGACGACACCTTCGTCTGCGACGTGGTGGTGCGCGCGCTCGAGAACCACGCCTATGCCGTGGACGTGGCCCAGGACGGCGCCCACGCCCTCGAGCAGGCGCGCCGCGACCTCTACGACGTGATCCTCACCGACGTGCGCATGCCCGGCGAGATCGACGGCATCGCGCTCTACGACGCGCTCAGGGAGAGCCACCCCCCGATCGCCGAGCGCGTCGTCTTCATGACGGGCAACCTGCTCGACGACCGCACCATGGATCGTCTCGAGGGGCTGGCCGTGCGTTGCATCGAGAAGCCCTTCGACATCCACCACCTGGCCTCCGTCGTGACCGAGGTGGCGCAGGCGAGCGGGGTGCCGCAGGGCGCGAAGACGCCGGTGTATCCTCCCCCCCTATGACGCCCGGCCGCACGACCTACTGGGACTACATCCGCGTCGAGGACCTGCTGGCACTGCAGGGCGGGCTGGAGCAGGACGAGGCCCGGCTCAGCGACGCCGAGGTGGTCTTCATCACCGTCCACCAGGTCTACGAGCTGTGGTTCAAGCTCGTGCTGCGCGAGCTGACCACGCTGCGCGACCTGCTGGCGGCGCCCAAGGTGCCCGAGACCGAGATGGCGCGCGCCGCTCGCTCGCTGCAGCGCGTGACGCGCATCTTGCGTTCGGCCGTGCAGCACTGGGAGGTGGTCGAGAGCCTGACAACGCGCGACTACCTCGACTTCCGCGAGAAGCTCTTCCCGGCCAGCGGCTTCCAGTCGGCCCAGCTGCGCGAGATCGAGCTCCTGCTGGGCCTGCGAGACGAGGAGCGCGTGGGGCTGGGCGCAGAGGGCGGCTACCTCAAGGCGCTGCGCGACGCGCAGGGCCGGCCGTCTCAAGCCCTGGCCCGGGTCGAGGCGCGCCGCGCCGACGGGCCCACGCTGCGCGAGGCGCTCGACGCCTGGCTCCAGCGCACCCCGATCCGCGGCAGCACCCCCGACCAGCCCGACGACGACGCAGAGGTGGAGCGCTTCCTGGCCGACTACCTGGCCGCCCTGGAGCGCCAGACCGAGCGCGCCGCCCGGGCCATGGGCGGCACGGGCCTCTCCGACCCGCGCTTCGCCCGTGACATCGAGACGGCGCGCGAGTTCTTGAGGCCCCCCGACGCACGCCGCCGCCGCATCCGCGCCGCGATCCTCTTCATCGAGGGCTACCGCGAGCTGCCCCTGCTCGCCTGGCCGCAGGAGGTCTTGAACCGGCTGGTGGAGGTGGAGCAGCAGTTCCTGATCTTCCGCCAGCGCCACGCCCGCATGGTCGAACGCGTCATCGGCCGCCGCGTGGGCACCGGCGGCAGCTCCGGCGTGGACTACCTCGACCAGACGGCGACGGCCTATCGGATCTTCGGCGACCTGTGGGCCGCGCGCACCTTCCTGGTGCGCAAGGACCTGCTGCCGCCGCTGGGCGACAGCGCGGCCTACGAGTTCCGGCGGGGCTAACCTCAGCCCTCTTCGGCTGCCCTGGGAACGACCTCTGGCTTCTTGGGTTGCCCTGGGAGCGCCAGGCTCCAGCCTGGCTCTTCGTCGCCGCCCCCGCCCCGCGGGGCCGCCGATCTACCCCCCCACCACGGACATCTCGACCTTCGGGCCACCGCCCGAGGCCAACGTGCGCAGCTCGCTGTAGCGGTCCTCGCGCGCGCGCCAGATCGCAGCGATCGTCCGCACCAGCTCGAGGTCACCGACGCCGCCCCGCAGCATGGCCTTCACGTCGTGGCCGACGGTGGCGAACAGGCAGGTGAACACCCGGCCGTCGGCCGAGAGCCGCGCGCGCGTGCAGTCGCCGCAGAAGGGCTCGCTGACCGACGAGATGAAGCCCACCTCGCCCGGGCCGTCGGCGAACCGGTAGCGGCTCGAGGTCTGGCCGGCGACGCGCGGGCCCACGGGCACGAGCGGGAAGACGGCGCTCAGGCGCTCGAGGATCTCGGCGCTGGGCACGACGTCCGTCAGACGCCAGCCGTTCGTGTGGCCCACGTCCATGTACTCGATGAAGCGCACCACGTGGCCGCGCGCGCGGAAGTGGCGCACCAGGTCCACCACGCCCGCGTCGTTCCAGGTGCGCCGCACCACGGCGTTGATCTTCAAGGGCGTGAAGCCGGCGCGCTCGGCGGCGGCGATGCCTTCGAGCAGGCGCTCCAAGGGGAAGTCCACGCCGTTCATGCGGCGGAAGCCGGCCTCGTCGATCGCATCGCAGGAGATCGTCAGGCGCTTCAAGCCGGCGGCCTTGAGCGCGTCGGCCTGCGCCGCCAGGGCCGCGCCGTTGGTCGTCAGCGCCAGATCCTCGATGCCGGGAAGCGCCGCCAGCCGCCCCACCAGCTCGGGCAGGTCGCGTCGCAGGAGGGGCTCGCCCCCCGTGAGGCGCAGCTTCGTCACCCCCAGGGCCGCGAAGGCCGCCGCCACGCGGGCGATCTCGTCGAAAGAGAGGATCTCGGCCCTGGGCAGGTAGGCGTGCGCCGCCCCGTAGACCTCCTTGGGCATGCAGTAGGGGCAGCGGAACGAACAGCGGTCGGTGACGCTGATGCGCAGGTCACGCAAGGGCCGGCGCAGGCTGTCGAGGGGAGGCGTGGCGCTCACGCTGCGAGCATACCGCGCCGCGCTACGGCAGGGGCGCGGCCTCGATGCCCAGGATCGTGAGGTGGCGCGCGGTGCCATCCACCTCGAAGCGCACCTTCTGGCCGCTCTTGCTGCCCATGAGCGCCTGACCCAGGGGCGTGAGGTAGTTGATGATCCCGTGCTCGACGTCCACGTCGGGCGGGCCCCAGAGCGTGTAGGTGAGCTCGCGCCGCTGGTCGTCCTGCACGCGCACGCGCGCACCCACCGAGACGGCGTCGGTGCGCACGATCTCGGGCGTGATCGCCACGGCGCGGGCCAGGTCGTTGCGCAGCATGTCCACCTTGGCCTGCAGCATCGACTGCTTCTCGCGCGCGGCGTGGTACTCGGCGTTCTCGCGCAGGTCGCCGAACTCGCGGGCCCGGGCGATCTCCGCCGCGTTGGCGGGCATCTCGGTGTAGGAGATGCGGTCGAGGTCGGCCTTCCAGCGCTCCATGCCCGCGCGGGTCATGTAGATGTTCTGGAGCAGGGCCGCGGCCTCGGCCTCGGCTTCCTTGACGGCCGGCGCGCTGCTCTTGAGCGCCTGCGGATGCGCGCGCAGCAGCACCTCCTGGAGCTTCTGGAGCAGCCGGGGCTTGAGGCCGCGGTTCTTCTCCAGCAGCTGCGTCAGGTAGGCGGCACCCGCGTCGTCGGTGGCCTTGGCCGCGTCCAGCATGAGCTTGCAGCTCTTGTCGCCCAGGAAGTCCTGGAAGGACTGCGAGGCCTTCTTGTCGCGCGCCGCGCCGTCGCGCCGCGCGCGATACTCGACCTGATCGAGCGCCTTGAGGGAGCGGTGCACGGCCGAGTAGGGATCGTAGGGTCGGCTCGCCCAACGCTTGCGCGCCAGCCCGCGCATGTACCAGACGTAGAGGTTGGGGTAGTCGAGCGGCGCGGACTCGATGGTGGCGAGCAGCCGTTCGAGGTGCTCGGGATGCTTGGCTGCGGCGAAGCCGTCGGCGCCCACCTCGGCCACGACGGGATCGTCCCGCAGCGCGGCCTGGAGCACGATGTCCACGCCGTCGGCGCGGGTCTTGAGGGTGGCCAGGGCCGCCGCGGCGCGCGTGTCGTCCACGCCCATCGCCACCAGCTGGCGGACGGCGTCCTCCAGCCCCTCGGCCAGGCGACTGGTGACCGCCTCGCTGCGGCTGCGCGCGCCCAGGTCGGCCAGGATCAGGTCCCAGCCGAGCTTCAAGCCGGGGTCGGAGACGCGGTCGAGCTCGACCTGGACGGCCTCGCGCAGCACGGCCTTGGCCTCCGGCTCGTCGCCGATGGTGGACATCATGTCGCGGATGGCCTTCTGGCGCTGCGGCGAAGTGCTGGTGGCCTTGAGGGTCTTGCCGACCTGCGTGCGGAAGTCCACGCCCGCGGCCTCGCTGAACGTGAGGCGCGGATCGGCACCGGTGCCGACCTGGAAGCGCGGGTCCATCAGCAGCCGCTTCTTGGCGGTCTTCCACCACGGGAGCCAGGCGGTGCCGGCCACGGCGTCGGGCACCAGGGCGTCCTTGACGTGGCGCAGGGAGGCGTTGTTGTGGAAGCGCGCCAGGACCTGGCGCACCAGCTCCTCGGGGCGCTTCTCGGCCAGCTCCTTCAAGCCCGCCGGGTCGGCAATCGAGAGCACGCGGATGTCGCCCTCGGGCAGTCGCTCGAGCAGGGTGGCCGCTGCCTCGATGTCCATCTCGTGGCCTGCCTTGGTGCGGAAGTCGATCACGCAGCG
>JANOFW010000150.1:0-2377 GCA_031413835.1 Planctomycetia bacterium | reverse complement strand
CGTCACCGTAATCGTCACGGTTGCGGTGTCAGTTAAGGCACCGTCGCCGGGCCCAGGCTGCGGCAGCCGCCCAGCAGGGCCAGGGCGGCGAGCGACAGGATTGCCAACGAGCACGTGGACTTGAGCACGGCAGCAGCCTCTCTGCGTTGGATCGCGGGCCGCGATGTTGTAGCAGTCGGGATGGGTCGAGACATCTGTTGCCGGTGCGAGCCCGCCGGGGCTCGCCCGGCCCGCCCCACGCCCTCGCCGCGCGGGATGCGGTGCGGAGGGCCGCCGCGGAGGACGCCGTGTAGTCTTCCTCCAGTAGGACGACGCGGTGGCCCGAGCGCCCGCAGCCCAGCGCGGCGCACCTCACCTGGGGTTGATGCGATTCCATAGCACGTCGTCCAGGGTGTCGCCCTGGGAGAGGTCGCCGGTCGTGAAGCCGTGGCGGAACCAGGCGATGCGCTGCGCCGAGGAGCCGTGCGTGAAGGCGTCGGGCACCACGTAGCCCTGCGACTGCTTCTGGATGGCGTCGTCGCCGATGGCCTCGGCGGCGCGGATCGCCTCCTCGAGGTCGCCGGGCTCCATGAAATGGCGCAGCTTCTCGTTGTGATGCGCCCAGACGCCCGCAAAGAAGTCGGCCTGCAGCTCGAGCCGCACGCTGTAGCTGTTCTTCTCGGCCTCGCTGCGGGCCATCTCCTCCGCGCGCCGCACCCGCTCGGCGATGCCCAGCAGGTTCTGCACGTGGTGACCCACCTCGTGGGCGATCACGTAAGCCTGGGCGAAGTCCCCCGGCGCCTTGAAGCGCTTGGCGAGCTCGGCGAAGAAGCTCAGGTCGATGTAGATCTGCTTGTCGCCGGGGCAGTAGAACGGCCCGACCTGCGCGGTGGCGCGGCCGCAGCCCGATTGCACCAGCCCGCGGAAGAACACCAGCGTGGGCTGCTCGTAGGTGCGGCCTGCGCGCTGGAAGAGCTGCGACCAGACGTCCTCGGTCCAGGCCAGCACCACCTCGACCATCTCGCGCTGCTGCTCTTCCTCGGGCGTGGTTTGGAGCGGGCCCTGCTGGGTCGTCGGGCCGGCGCCCCCCGGGCCCCCCAGCTGCCCGGTGATCTGGCCCGGATCCTGCCCCGTGAGCAGCGCGTAGAGCAGCCCGAGCACCAGCAGGCCGATGCCCCCGCCCGCCACCGCGCCGCCTCTGCCGCGGCGGTCCTCGATGTTCTCGCTGCGTCGCTGTCCTTCCCACCGCATGCCGTGCTCCGGGCCGCCAGGGTCGGCGGCGCGGGCAGGATAACGGGGGCCGGGGGAAGAGTGCCGCACGGCCGGGGGCGAGGCGGACGTAGACTCGCGCTGGATGCCGTCGCCGCCCGCCGCCGCCAGGCTCGACTGGGTGGCCGATCGCTGCCTGCGCGCGGCGTGGGACGACGGGCCTCAGGCGCAGATGTGTGTGCGCTCCGCCATGGAGGCGCTCAGCCCCGCGCGGCTCCCCGCGCTGCTGGATCTCGTGCCCGCCTACGCCAGCGTGCTGCTCACCTTCGATCTGGCATGCCTGGAGGCCCCCGCGATCGAGCGCGCCGTCCGCGCGGCGCTCGCGGCGCCCGCGGCGCCGCGCGACCCTGCGCCCGCCGACTCGCGCCTCGTCGAAGTGCCCGTCTGCTACTGCCCGGCCTGCGGCCCCGACCTGGCCGAGGTGGCGCGGCTCCACGACCTCGCACCCGCGGAGGTCGAACGGCAGCACGCGGCTGGCGACTACCGCGTGGCCTTCCTGGGCTTCTCGCCGGGCTTCCCCTACCTCCTGGGACTCTCCCCGCGCCTGGCCACGCCGCGGCACGAGCGCCCGCGGCTCGTCGTGCCGGCCGGCAGCGTAGCGATCGCAGGCACGCAGGCCGGCATCTACCCGCAGGCCACGCCAGGGGGCTGGCGCCTGCTGGGTCGCACCTCGCGGGTGCTCTTCGACGCCTCGAGGCCGCAGCCGGCGCTGCTCGAGCCCGGCGATGGCGTGCGTTTCCGCCCCGTCTCCCACCCGGAGCACGAACGGCTGTGGGCCGAGGCGCGCTGAGATGGCCGCGCTCACGGTGCTCGACCCCGGCCTTCTCGCCACGGTCCAGGACCTGGGCCGACCGGGCCGCGGAGCCCTCGGGGTGGCCGTCTCGGGGGCCGTCGATCCGCTCTCGCTGGTCGTGGCCAACCGGCTGCTGGGCAACGCCGACGGCGCGGCGGCGCTCGAGCTCACGCTGGAGGGCGGCGCGTACCGCGTCGAGGCCGACACCCACATCGCGCTCGTGGGCGCGCCCATGCCGCTGGTGGTGGAGGGCCCGGGCGCCGCGCGGCGCGCGCTCGAGCCCTGGGCCGCGCACGCGCTCGGCGCCGGCCTTAAAATAACTAAGCATGTACAAAA
>JANOFW010000149.1:0-6564 GCA_031413835.1 Planctomycetia bacterium | reverse complement strand
CCCCAGGAGGGTAGAGCGCCCCCGGAGCAAGGCCCCGTCGGGCGCGAGCCTGGACGCCTCGAACCCTAGCGACCCAGCGCGTGGTCGAGGTCCTTCCAGAGATCCTCGACATCTTCGAGGCCCACCGAGACGCGCACGAGGTCGTCCGTGATGCCGGCGGCGGCGCGCTCCTCGGGCGTGAACATGGCGTGGCTGGTGTAGACGGGCAGCGAGATGAGGCTCTCCACGCCGCCCAGGCTGGGCGCGTTGGCGATCAGCCGCACGTGGTCGGCCAGGTGCCGCGCGGCGTGGAGGCCCCCCGCGCAGCCGAAGGTGACCAGCCCCACCCCTTTCAGGCCCGTGCGCTTGGCGATGTCGTGGTGCGGGTGCTTCGCCAGCATGGGATGCAGCACGCGCGCCACGCGCTTGTCGTGGGAGAGGCGCTGGGCCAGCTCCAAGGCCGTGGCCGCCTGGCGCTCGGTGCGTGCGCCCACGGTCTTCATCGAGCGTTCGAGCAGCCAAGCCGTCTCGGGGTCGCTGATGGCGCCCAGGAGCTTGCGCGTGAGCCTGAGCTCGGCCACACGCTCGGAGGGGCCGCAGACCAGGCCCGCCAGCAGGTCGCTGTGCCCGCCCAGGGACTTCGTGGCGCTCTCCATGACCAGGTCGGCTCCCAGCGCGAGCGGCTGCTGGAGGGCAGGGCCCGCGAAGGTGGCGTCGAGCACGAAGGGCACGCCGTGGCGCTTGGTGATCGCGGCGATCGCCGGCAGATCGAGCACGTGGAGCAGCGGGTTCGTGGGGCTCTCGGCCCAGAAGAGGCGCGCGCCCGGCAGCGCGATCTCGAGGCCCACAAGATCGCCCGTCGTGACCCAGGTCGTCTCCAGACCAATCTGCCGGTGCAGGAAGGCCAACAGATCGCGCGTGCCGCCGTAGACGTCGCGGAAGGCCACCACGCGCTCGCCGGCCTTGGCCCAGGTCTGGAACACCGCGGCCACCGCCGCCATGCCCGAGCCGAAGAGCACGCTGTCCTCGGCTCCGTGCAGCAACGCGTGCTTCTGCTCGACGGCCCGGAAGTTGGGGCTCCCGTAGCGCGTGTAGAAGCCCGGCCGCTCCCCCCGGGCCCCCGCGAGCAGGGCCTCCGTGCTCTCGAAGCGGTAGGTGCTCGTCTTGTAGATGGGCGTGCTGACCGCCCCCGTGGGCTTGTCGGGCACCTTGCCGCCGTGCACCGCGGTCGTGTTCGTGTGGCTCATGGCCCCGACGGTAGCGCAGATCGCGCCCCGGGGTCCATCAGCCGACCCTCCATCCGCCAACCGGAGGTGCCCATCGGGCCCAGGCCCGGGGCGCGCCTACAGCTCGGCGATCAGCGCACCCAACACGCTAGGCGCGTCAAGCGAGAGGGCGTAGCGCCGGGTCGGACCCTGGCAGGCGCGCTCGGCCTTGTGGCCTTCCTCGCCCTTGATGCCCACCAGGACGATGGGCAGCTGGCGCGTGGCACGGTCGGCGCGCAGTTGGACGGCCAGGTGACGGCCGCGATCGACCGCGTCCTGCATGTCGATCACGATCATGTCGGGGCGGTACTCACGCAGCGCAGGGGCCAGCTCGACGCCCGTCTCACCCGACTTGGCGTCGTGGCCGGCCTTGACCAGGGCGTCCACCGCGACCTGGATGCGCTGCGGGCTGGGCCCGAAGATCCACACGCGCCGGGGGATCAGGGGCGTGCGGGCCACGCGCACCGAGCTCCAGGGGGCGGTCTCTGCCGACATCGCTGCCTCTCCGCGGGACGCCCACCGCGCACGGCGGGCAAGGGGGCCAAGTGTAGGGCCCCCCGCGGCCCCCTCCCTACTTCTCCCCCGGCGCCCTCTCCTTGAGCGGCAGGTCCCGCGCCAAGCGCTGGCGCCAGGCCGCCGGCAGGCGCCCCACCGGCACGGCCAGCCCCATGGCCTCGAAGCCGCCGAGCGTGGCGGCCGGCACGGCCACCAGCTGGTAGTCCTTGTCCACCAGGGTCCCGCCGCTGTGGCCGGGGCCGATCCAGGCGTCGGTCTTGATCCAGCTGCGCTGGCCGCCGGTGCTCTCGAAGCCCGAGACGCTCCCGCGCGAGAGGATCACGGGCGTGCGCGTGAACTCGCTGCCTTCCTGCGGGTAGCCGAAGACCGTGACGGGATCGCCCAGGCGCAGCGCATCCGAGTCGCCCAGCGCCACCCAGGGGAGCGCGAGGTCCTGCGGCAGCGGGCGGCCGAAGATGTCCTCCGTGAGCTCGAGCAGCGCCATGTCGAGCGTCACGTCGTCGTAGATCACGCGCGCGACGTAGCACTGCGCGGGCGGACGGTCGAGGCTGCGGTTGAACGCCACCAGGATGCCGTCGCGCTGCAGCTGGCCCGGCTCCTCGGGATCGCGCAGCACGTGCCGGCAGGAGAGCAAGAGGCCGCGCGGCGAGATGCAGGTGGCGCTGCCGCCTCCGCTGCGCTGGCCCGTGAGCTCGACGGTGGCGGCGGCGACGCGCTCGGCCGGGCTCAGGCCCTCGAGTGAGAGCAGGCGCGGCCAGAACAGATCCTCGGGCAGGGCGGGCGGCGCGTCGAAGCCCAGCGCCAGCCGGAAGTCGGCCGGCGCCTCGCCCGGCGTGAGGCACAGCACACCGATCAGGAAGCGCCGCTCGGCCGGCAACGGCGCGGGGAAGGCGTGGTCGAGGCGCTCGTCCACGCGCCCGGTCACGGCGCGCGAGAGCACGCTGCCGTCGCTCTGGCGCGCCAGGATCAGCTCGAGGGGCGCGGCGCTGTCGAGCAGCAGCGCGTGCAGCGAGCGCGTGCCCGCCGGTGGATCGACGCCGAACCAAGCGATGCCGCTCTTGGCCGGGTCGGTGCGCCCCCGCACCCAGGTGGCGGGCGCCAGGATGGGCGGATCGCCCGCGCCCCAGGTCTTGAGCCCTTCGGCGGCCGGAGCGGGCTCTCCGACCGCCGTCGGGCGGACCGGGAAGGCGCGCAGCGCGAGGCTCGAGAGCACAGGGCCGTCCACGTAGATGCTGACGTGCAGGAAGTAGGTGCCCGGCGCCAAGGGGCGCTGGCCGGCCACGACGATGCGCTCGGCCGACGAGCTGGTCACGGCCAGCCAGTCGGCGTCGTTCTCGGGGTTCTCCGGCGGCGCGTCACGGCGCACGTAGAGATCGACGTCGGCCTTGGCGTCGTTGTGCTCCTCGATCGAGAAACCCTGCCAGCCCTCGGGCACCTGCACGCGGAAGAGCCGAGCATGCGGGGAGTCGCCCCCCATCAGCACCAGCTGCGCCTTGCCGGGCTGCAACAGCGGCGCGTCGCTGGGCGCGGGCACGGGCGGCAGCGTCCAGCTGACCTCGGCGGTCACCTTGCGCAGAGGTCCGGGGGGCGCGGGGGGCAGGAGCCGGAAGGTCCACGCGCCGGGCGCCACCTCGTCGGCCTCCACCAGCACGGCTTGGGTGGCCGGCGTGCGGCGGCTCGTGCCGTCGGGCGCGCGCACCTCCACCTCCGCCCCCTCGACCCCCCGCCCGGTCAGGGTGAGCTTCAAGCCGCGCGCGCCGCTGGGCACGAAGGTGCGCAGCAGCGGCACCTCGCCCTCCCCCACCGAGGCCGTGACCGGGTGCTCGGGCAGCACGGTGCGCGCGCCTCCCGCGCGTTCGATCAACACCACGACCTGGGCCGTCATGCCGCGGAAGGCCGCGCGCGGATGCTCCAGCGTCACGAACCAGGCTCCCTCGGCCGGCGCGGGTCGTCCTTCGCCGCCGAGCACCAGCACCTCAGCCGCTCCCTCGCTGCGGCGGAAGGCGTCGGCCTCGGCCTCGAAGTTCTCGAACACCGGACGGCCCTGCTTCAGAAACAGGTCCACATCGCCGTCGGCAGTGGCCACCACGGCCACGGCGCGTGCGTCGGCGGGCACCAAAAAGCGCCCGCTCCAGGTGCTGCGCCCCTGCTTGAGCGCCACCTGGAGCGGCGCGCCGTCCACCAGCGTAGGGAGGGGCTCGTCCTCGGCCGGCGCGGGCCGCGCGAGCGCCGCGGCGACGAGCAGCAGGCACAGGGCGCGCGCGAGTGTCATGTCGCACAGCCTACGCCTCCCACCTACGTTGCCGCAGGGATCGGACGCGCTCGCGGTAGGGTGGAAGGGCATGGACCCCAACGCCGCCGTCGTCGTGCATGCCTTGCTGCTCTGCCGCGACGTGACGACCAGCGCGACGGGCGACGTGAGCGTGGAGGGGATCGTGGAGATCCTGCCGGTGGAGCGGCTGCCGGGCGACGTGGGCCCGCTGTGCTTCCTGGCGCTGGTCCGCAACCTGGCGCCGGGCCCCGGCCGCGGTGCGTTCCTCGTGCGCACGCCCGGTCCCGAGGCCCGCGACATCGCGCGCTGCCCCCTGCAGGTGAACGTGCCCCCGGGCTATGCCGGCCGGCAGGTGGCGCTGCAGGTGCGTCTCGCCTCGCTGCCGGTCACGCAGGGCGGCTGGTACGAGGTGATCTTCGAGTGGGAAGGCCAGGCGCTCGCCGCCAACCGCTTCGCCGTGGGCGCGCGGGCCCGCTCCGGCCCCGCCCCCAGCGCCCCCCAGCCCCCTCGCGTAGGTTGAGTGTCCGGCCCCCGGCGGCCAGCCCTTCCACGCTACGGCGGCCTGCGTGGCTCGGGATGTGCGTAGCGTGACCCGCCCAGGCCGTCCCGGCGGCAGGTGATGAGGTGCCCATGCGAAACGCTTCCAAGCTCTCCGTCCTGCTCCCCAGTTCGCGCTCCGGAGCCCTCGCGCTCGCGCTCTTGGTGGCCCTGTTCTCGACCGTTCCCAGCGCGGCGTTCGCTGACGGTGGCTCGCGTCGTGGAGGGGCTCGGCGTAGCCCGCCCCCGCCGCCCCCCCAGAGTCAGGCCCCGCGGCAGCGCATGGGCCCCAGCCTGAGCGCACCGGCGCCTCGCCAGATGCCCGCAAGCAGCGCACTACCAAGGGCTTACGCACCTCGTGAGAACGTTGCACAGCGCGTCCGCACGGCCCCCCAGACGGCTGGCGGCGGCGCGCCGGTGACGGGCCCGTTCGTCGGCGCCCGGCCGATCCAGCGCAGCGCTCCCGCCGCCTCCGGCCTGCCGGCTGGGACACCCTGGCGAACCGGCTCGAGCCTGGGCCGGGGTACGCTGCCGAGCGCAGCCGCCCTGCCTCGCGCAACGCTGCCCCGTGCAACACTGCCGCCGGCCGGCGCCCTCCAGAACCCTGGCACGCGCACGACCCGCCTCCCCCAGACCGGGCCCACGCTGCGGCCTCCGCTTGGGACAGGCGCGTCCCCCACGTGGGACAGTCGCCTGCGGACGCGCCCCACCGCAGACCCTGCGGCCCGCCTGGCCCAGCCCTCGACGCCCCTGGCCGATCCCCGACGCCTCCAGGCTAGGCCTGTGACCACCTCTCCCCAGACGACGCTGCGCACGGGCGGCGTACGTAGGAGCGGCGCGCTCGTGGCCCCCGGCGTCGGCGGCAGCTCGCCGGCGCTTGCGTCCCACACCGGTGGCGTGCGCTACGGCGGAGGCTCCCCTGCCCTGGCGGCACACACCGGCGGCGTCCGCTATGGCGGCGGTTCCCGGGCCTTGTCGACGCACGTGGGGGGAGTGCACTACGGTGGCGCCTCGCATCACCATGGGCACGGCCACCTGCACGGCGGGTACGGCTACGGCGCCTACGGGTACGGAAGTGGCTACGGATGCGGATCCGGCTGGGGCTGGGGCTGGGGGGGCGGCTACCCCTATTCATCCTGCGGCACCTCCCTCGTGATCGGCTTCTGGGGCTTCGGCGGTGGCTACTGCGAGCCGACCTGGGTCGCGCCGCCTGCCTACTGGCCGTCCGAGCCGCTGGGCTACGGACCTGCCTACGTCATGCCGGCGCCCACTTACGTCGTGCCTGCGCCCACGTACGTCCAGCCTCCGGAGTATCCGCTCGCCCCCGAGGAGGCAGCGCCCGTGTGGCCCGAGCCCAACACGGCTCCCAGCCCGGAGCCGGGCCCGCTGCCCGAGCCTCAGCCCGAGGCAACCCAGCCTGAGCAGCCCCAGGGGCCCGCACCGGGCGAGACGCAGGAGCTCCAGCTCACGCCCGAGGAGGGCAAGGCCCTGGGCCAGAGCCTCGAGGCCTTCCGCCGCGAGGCCTACGACGAGGCGCAGAACCTGCTCGAGCCGCTCGTGGTCGCGAAGCCCGAGTTGGGCCACGCCTGGATGGGCATCGCGCATGCGGCCTTCGCTGCGGGCCGCACCAAGCGCGCCGCCGAGGCGATCACGAAGGTCGCCCAGCTGGGCGGCTTCCCGCGTGGCTACAAGTTCGACCCGGCCGCCCTCTACGCCTCGCCCGAGGCCTTCCGCGGGCGCAAGGACGCGCTCGCGGCTCAGCTCGCTGCGCAGCCCGACGACTCCGACGCGCGCCTGGTGAACGCTTGGCTGCTGGTCTCGCTCGGCGAGCGTGCTGCCGCGCGTGAGCAGCTCGACCTCGTGCTGGGCCTGCGTCCCGCCGACGAAGCCGCGCCGATCCTGTCCCTGGCGCTGCTGCCGCCCCTGCCGATGCCCCCGCCCACCCAGCCCGCGGGTCCGCCGGCCGCGCCTGCGCAGCCGCCGGTGCCCCAGCCG
>JANOFW010000148.1:0-6582 GCA_031413835.1 Planctomycetia bacterium | reverse complement strand
GGATGCCGTCGCCTGAGCTCGTCGAGGGCCAGGGCCTCGAGCCCGGCGCCGATGGCGCTCGCCTTGCGCAGGCGTCCGATGGGTCCTGCCTCACGATAGAGCCGGAAGAGCAGCTCATCGGCCTCCCGGTCCGTGTCGGCCGACTGGCTCACCGGGGTGCTGGGGCAGACCACGGCGAACATCCTACGTCCGGGGGGCGGCCTGGCGGTCGGTCAGCGCGGCTCTGAGCACTCGGTCGCTCACGGGTGGAGGCCGCGAGCGCGCAGCGACCTGAGGCACACCGGCACGCCGGGCGGAGCGCGCCGCCAAGCCGCCGACGACGACGTGGGGGCTGCCCCATGAGGATGGAGGCGGCGCAGCGCCGCGCCCGCTCCGGCGCGCCGCACGCACGCTGGCAAGTCAACCTTGCCCCCCGTCGGCGGCCGTCCGGGTGGGGGGGTACGGTGGCGGGCCATGATCGCGCCCGTGCCCGAGCCGCAGAGCGCCGAGGGGGAGCCCTCCCCCCCGGCCCCCCTGCTGCCTCCGCCGGAGGCGCTGGCGGTGCTCAAGGAGCGCTTCGGCTTCGAGGCCTTCCGCCCGGGACAGGCGGAGGTCATCGGCGCGGTGCTGGCGGGCAAGGACGCGCTGTGCGTGCTGCCCACGGGCGGCGGCAAGAGCCTGTGCTACCAGCTGCCCGCGCTCATGCGCCCGGGCCTGACGCTGGTGGTGAGCCCGCTGATCGCCTTGATGAAGGACCAGGTGGACGCGCTCACGCGCCGCGGCATCGCGGCGGCCGAGCTCAACAGCACGCTCACGCCCGAGGAGCAGGACGCCGTGCTCGACCGCGCTGCGGCGGGCGAGGTGAAGCTGCTCTACGTGGCGCCCGAGCGCTTCAAGAACGAGCGCTTCCGGCGCCGCGCCGAGGGGCTCAAGGTCGCGCTCGTGGCGGTGGACGAGGCGCACTGCATCAGCCAGTGGGGGGCACGACTTCCGGCCCGACTATCGGCGCCTCAAGCCGGCGCTGGAGGCCCTGGGGAGCCCGCAGGTGCTGGCCTTGACGGCCACGGCGCCGGTGGAGGTGCAGGAGGACATCGTCCTGCAGCTCGGGCTGCGCGAGCCGCTGCGCTTCCTCGACGGGCTGGTGCGCGCCAACCTGGTCTTCGAGGTCGTGCGCACCACCGGCCAGGGCGAGAAGGAGGCCGCGCTGCTGCGCGTGCTGGCGGGCGTGCCGGGCGCGGTGCTGGTCTACTGCGCCACACGCAAGTCGGTCGAGCGCGTGGCGCAGCTGCTCGGGTCGCGCGCGCGCCCCGCGCTGCGCTACCACGCGGGCCTGGAGGACGCGGAGCGCAAGCGCGCCCAGGAGGGCTTCGTCACCGGGGGCGCGCCGCTGCTCGTGGCGACGAACGCCTTCGGCATGGGCGTGGACCGCCCCGACGTGCGCGCGGTGGTGCACTACGACATCCCGCGCACGGTGGAGGCCTACGTGCAGGAGTCGGGCCGCGCCGGCCGCGACGGCGGGGCGGCGCTGTGCGTGCTGCTCTTCAATCCGGCCGACCTCCACATCCAGCGCTTCTTCCTCGACGGCAGCAACCCATCGCGCGAGATCGTCGCCGACGTCTTCCGCGTGCTGCTCGAGGTGGGGGAGAAGCGCCTGGAGCTGACCGCCGAGGACATCGCGTCGCGCATGCGCGTGGAGGCCTCGGGCTCCGCCGTCAGCACTTCGCTGGCCGTGCTCGACCGTGCTGCGCTGGTGCGCCGCGGCCGGCGTGAGGACAACCTGGCGCACGTCACGGTGCATCGCGCCTCTGGCGATCTCTTCACCGTCGCGCCGCTGCCCCCGGGCGTGGGCCGCCTGCTGGCGGCGCTGGTCGAGCAGCTGGGCGTGGAGAAGCGCCGCGCACTCGACCTCGACGAGCTGGCCGAGCGCCGCGGCGTGACGGGCGAGACCGTGCGCCGGGGCCTGCAGCGTCTGCACGACCTCTCCCGCATCAGCTACGAGCCGCCCTTCCGCGGGCGGGCCACCGAGGTGCGCGTGAGCGGCGTGCCCGAGGACCTGCTGGCCGCGGTGGACTTCGACGAGCTCGACGAGCGTCGTCGGCGCGAGGAGGCCAAGCTCGACCAGATGGTGGGCTACGCCCAGGCCCGCGGCTGCCGGCGCTCCTACCTGCTGGCCTGCTTCGGACTGGTGGGAGCGGAGGGCTGCGGGCGTTGCGACGGCTGCCGCGCGCAGCGCCGGCGCGCGGGCGCCCCCAAGCAGAGCGCCGCGGCCCTGGCCAAGGACGAGCAGGTGCTGCGGACCATGCTCGCGGCCGTGCGCGCCCACGACGGGCGCTTCGGCTTCGGCAAACTGGCCGGGCACCTCGTGGGCAGCAAGGCCGCTGGCATCTCGAGCGGCCCGCTCTCGCGCGGGGCCACCCACGGCGCGCTCAAGGACATGAAGCAGCGGACGGTGGAGGACTACCTGCACCGCGCCCAGGAGGCGGGCTTCCTGGCCCTGGTGCCGCACGAGATCGCCGGGACGGGCCGGCGCGTCCATACGGTGGCGCTCACCCCGGAGGGCCGCCGGGTGCTGCTGGGCGAGGTCGCCAAGCCGGTGCTCTGAGCGCGGTGCGGGGCTCCCGGGCCTCACCCAGGGTGGGCGCGCCTTGACCCCGCTGACGGGCCTCCTACCATCCGGGACCCGGGGCGCGGTGGGCCTACCCATGCGGGCAGGCTTGCTCGCCCCCGGTCCCGGTGAGGAGTAGTTCAGCTGGTAGAACGCCTGACTCTGGATCAGGAAGTCGTAGGTTCGAGCCCTACCTCCTCAGCCACCTCATTCCCTTGGCCCCATCGTCCAGCGGTCTAGGACACGGCCCTCTCAAGGCTGAAACGGGGGTTCGATTCCCCCTGGGGTCACCATCTGCGGCCCCCGCGAGGCATCCACGCCACGCGGGGGCCGTCGCGCTCCCGCTGGTGAGGGGCACGAGGGGCCGCACCCGCCGCCCTCCAGGGTAGGCTCAGGCCATGTCCTTCATGCGCCCTCCCCGCTGGGTCGCCGGGCTCGCCTTTGCGTTGCTGGCCGCCACGTTGCCCGTCCACGTGGCACAGGCCGACGAGCCGGCACCGGCCGTCCCGACCCCCGCGGCGCCTCCGGCCGAACCCGCGCCCGGCGAGCCGCCGCCAGCGGTCCCGCCGACCCAGGAGGCGCCCCCGCCGAGCGCGTCCACGCCCATGGTGCCCGTGCCGCCGCCGGGGCCGCTCGTCCCGGTGCGCGCGCCGCCGACGCCCAGCCCCACCCAGGCAGCCGACTTGGCGCTGGCCTTGGGCGTGGAGCAGAGCCTGGTCACGGCCCTGGCCAAGGTGCGCACGCACTCAGTGAGCGTGCTCAACCTGCGCCGCGACCGGCAAGGCAACCTCGCCACGGCCGGCGTGGGTTCGGGCGTGCTTGTGAACAAGTCGAGCAAGGGCCCGAGCCTGTGGGTGATCACGAACGTGCACGTCACGGCCGGCAGCGAGGCCATCGATGTGGTAACGAGCGACGGGCGCAGGTGGCGCGTCACGATCGAGGACTCGATCGAGCGCTACGACTTCGCGCTGCTGCGCTTTGCCGAAAAGCCCAAGGGACTGAAGGGTGTGGACATCAAGCCCGATGCCAGCAAGTGCCTGTGTGAGGGCGCCTGGGTGCTGGCCACGGGCAACCCTTTCTTCCTGGCGCTCGACGGGCAGCCGGTGTGCACGCTGGGCGTGATCTCCGGCACGGACCGCATCCTGGGCGGCGAGTACTTCTACGGCAACGCCATCCAGCACGACGCCGAGGTCAACCCCGGCAACTCCGGCGGCCCGCTGTGGAACTCCAAGGGCCAGCTGATCGGCATCAACGGCAAGATCGCCTCGAGGCCGGGGGCACCGGGGGCGGGACCGAGCAACTCCGGGGCCTCCTTCTCGATTCCCATCCACCAGGTGAAGGCCTTCCTCGACCAGCTGGTCGGCCCCGACGACGCGCAGTCGGGCTTCCTGGGCATCACGGCCGAGACCAGCACCAACGCCGACGGCAACCCCGCGGGCGCCCGGGTGACCGCCTTCGAGCGCGGCAGCCCGGCCAACGTGGGCGATCCGAAGGACAGGCCCCTGGCGGTGGGCGACATCATCGAGGGGATCACGCTGGGCAGCGCGTCCCTGACCAAGATCCGGACGGCCACCGACCTCACCAACGCGGTCGTGCTCTACCCCTCCGACACGAAGGTCTCGATCAGCTACCGCCGCGGCTCGAAGTCCTTCAAGTGGTCAGGCGTCCTGGGCAAGGGCGGATGATGCTCCTGCGCCGGGGTGTCGTCCTCGTCGAGCTGCTGGGCATCGGGCTGCTCGCCCTGGCCCTCCGGAGCGGGTCGGCGAGCGCTGAAGAGAAGGGCTCGCTCGCCGACATCGAGAAGGAGTTCAAAGATGCCATCAAGAGGGTCACGCCCGCCACCGTGCTCTGCATGGGCAAGGGGGCGCCCAAGGAGCAGCGCGCCATGGGCGGCTCCTCGGGCGTGCTGGTCTCGAAGAAGGGCTTGGTGCTCTCCGACGCCGACGCCACGGCGCTGCTCAAGATCACCGGCACGCCGCCCAACCAGCGGCTCGAGCGCACGGACTCCGCCGAGGTCGAGGTGCGCGTGCCCGACCTCAAGTCGGGCACGTTCAAGTCCTACACCGCCACCGTGGTGCGCAAGGTGAAGGAGGCCGACACCTGCCTGTTGCGCATTGTCGATCCCCCGAGCGCCGGCTTCACGGACTGGCTCAGGGTGGGGTCGAGCGACGACCTGAGCGTGGGCGACTTCACCTTCGCCATGGGCAACTCCTTCGGGCTCTCCGACGAGGCCCTGCCCAGCCTGACGGCCGGCGTGGTCGCGGCCTACGACCCGCTGCCCGCCGAGCGCGGCGAGGGACGTTGGGAGTACCTCTACACCAGCGCGGCGGTCAACCCCGGCGTCAACGGCGGGCCGTTGGTGGACATCGAGGGCCGGCTGGTGGGCACGGTCTCCACCTTCGTGCGGCCGGAGCCCGCCGATCCCTTCCAGTTCCTGGGCAAGATCATTCCCATCCAGCGCCTGCGCAAGCTCTACGGCGACCTGCCGGAAGCCGCCGAGATGTTTCCCGAGGCCAAGCCGGCCAAGGCGCGCTCGGCGCAGGCCGCGGCGCTCGAGGCCACGTTCCACCAGGGCGCCATTGCGGCGGCGCCCAGCGTGGCCTCGCTGGTCATCGAGCGCTCCGCGCCCTACCAGGTGATGTCGCCGGTGGGCCCCAACGCGCTGCTGCCGCTGGCTCGCTACGCCGGGCCGGTGAGCGCGCTCGTCGTGAGCGCGCGAGGTGAGCTGGTCACCAGCCTCTACAACCTGACGAACATCGCCACGCTCACCAACCCGCCCGATCCGGGCAGCGTGGTGCCGCCTGCACTGACCCTGGAGTCGGGCCTCGCCACGATCACGAAGATCACCGCCTGCTTCCCCGACGGCCGCCGGCTGGCGGCGAAGATCGTCGGCGTGGACCCGCGCCTGTCCCTCGCGCTGCTCCAGGCGGAGCTGCCGGCCACGGACGGCTACGCACTGCCCGTGCTCACGCCGGCGCCGACGCAGGGCTTCGAGGAAGGCCGCTTCACCCTGGCCGTGGGCAATCCCTACGGCGAGGGGCAGCGCGAGTCCCCGCTGCTCAGCGTGGGCATCCTCTCCAAGAGGCACGCGCTCAACGCCCCTTGGGCCTGGCGCGGCGACTGGCAGACCGACGCGGGGGTGACCGATGCCAACTGCGGCGGCGCCGCGGTGGACCTGCAGGGCCGGCTCTACGGCCTCTTGCAGCTGTGGGCGCCGCTCACGCATGGGCGCGCCTCCGGCATCGGCTTCATCGTGCCCTGGTCCGCGATCGGGGCGGCGCTGCCTACCCTGCGCTCCGGGCGCACCTGGAAGCGCGGCTTCATGGGTCTCTCGTGGAAGCGCGACGTCGATCAGCCGGTGATCGACGAGGTCACGCCCGGGACCCCGGCCGCCGCGGCCGGCCTCCAGCCTGGCGATCGCTTCAAGGTCATCGACGGCGAGCCCATCGCCAGCATCGACGACGCGCGCCGCCAGCTGCGCCATCGCTGGGAAGGCGAGACGCTGCGCGTGGTCGTGGAGCGCACCGGCGCCAAGAAGCCCGTGGACGTCGAGCTGCAGGTGACGTTGGGCGCTCGGCCCGAGCCGCCACCCGCGCCCGCCGAGCCCAAGCCCGCCGAACCCATACCTGACGAGCCCAAACCGCCGGGCTAGTGAGTAGCCGGTGCCTGACCCCACCTACTCACCCGCACTGAGTAGCCGGTGCCTGACCCCACCTACTCACCCGCACAGCGAGCCAGCGGGCCGTGGGTGCGCCGTAGCATGTCTCCCGGTACGCGCTAAATCACCGTTCGTGATCCTGGGACAGCGGCGACCCGCCCGGCGAGTCCATCCGCCTGACGCTTCCACGCGGCCCTGCTGCAGCCCGGAAACCAAGCCTCGCGGGCCGGCACGCTGGACAGGGTGCGGAGGGCCGCCGCGGAGGACGCCGTGTAGTCTGTCTACATCAGGACGACGCGGTGGCCCGAGCGCCCCCGGCCCAGCGCGCCGCCCGTGATGT
>JANOFW010000147.1:0-4219 GCA_031413835.1 Planctomycetia bacterium | reverse complement strand
GAAGACGACGCCCTGCGGAGCCCACTCCTCGGCCAGGGCCCTGAGACGCGGGGCCTGCACCTCAGCTACCGGACAGCCGGGCGCGGTCCAGCACAGGACCAGGGCCCGGGCCTCGCGCGAGTCGCTCAGCGCGATCTCCTTGCCCGTCAGGTCCGGCAGGCGCATGTCCTTGATCGAGTCCACCCGCGCCGTGCCGGGTGCGTCGTCGCCCTGCGCCCCACGGGCGAGCAGCACGACCGCGATCGGCAGCAGAGCCGCCAGCAGCCCGAACCAGGTGCGCCGCCGCAGGAGGGGGGCCGGCGGCGTGGGCGAGGGCTCCATCGCCGAGAATCTACCCGCACCCCGGGGCATCAAGCAGGCCGGGCTGCGAGGGCGGCTACCTCGCGGCGGGCGCGTTCGGCCAGGCCGGCCGGATGAAGGCCGAAACGCTCCAGCCAGTCGGAGGCCTCGCCGTGGGGCACGAGGCGGTCGGGCACGCCCAGCACGCGCACCACGGCGCGCGCAGGCTCGGGCAGCGTGGCCAGGTGCTGGAGCACCGCCGAGCCGAAGCCGCCGTTGACCGAGTGTTCCTCGACCGTGAGCAGCACCGGGAAGCGCGCCGCGAAGCGCTCGAGGGCCTGGGTATCGAGGGGGCGCGCGAAACGCGCGTTCCACACGGCGGCCTCGATTCCCTCCCGCGCCAGCAGCGCCGCGGCCTCGAGGGCGGGCGCGACCATCGAGCCGTAGGCCAGGAAGGCGACCTCGCGTCCCGGCCGGAGCAACACGCCCTTGCCCGAGCGCAGCCGTTCGTCGTTGCCGGGGAGCGAGCGGTCGGGAGCACTGCCCCGCGGGTAGCGCAGGGCGCTCGGGCCGCTGAGCGTGAGCGCGAAGGCCAGCATGGCCTCGAGCTCGGGGGGGTCGGCGGGGGCCAGCAGCGCGAGGTCCGGGAAGGCGCGCAGGAAGGCGATGTCGTAGAGCCCCTGGTGCGTCACGCCGTCGCCGCCCACCAGGCCGGCGCGGTCCAGGGCCAGCACCACAGGCAGCCCCTGCACCACGACCTCCTGCCAGACCTGGTCGTAGCCGCGCTGCAGGAAGGTGCTGTAGATGGCGGCCACCGGGCGCATGCCCATCTCGGCCATGCCGCCCGCCATGGCCACCGCGTGCTGCTCGCAGATGCCCACGTCGATGACGCGCTCTGGGAAGCGCTCGGCCACGGGCGCGAGGCCCGTGCCGTCGGGCATGGCCGCGGTGATCGCCACCACGCGCGGGTCGCTCGTCATGGCGCGGCTCAACGCGCGGCCGAAGGCGGCGCTCCAGGAGAGGCTAGGGGGCGCGGGGGTGGCCCCGGCTACGGCGGCGGGCGACGCGACGGCAGCCTTGACCACCTTGGGCGCGCTCACAGCGTGCGCGGCGTCCGTGCCCTGCACGGGCGCGCCGCGGCCCTTCTCGGTCACGACGTGCAGCAGCACCGGCCCCTTGACGCGCTGCAGGTCGCGCAGCAGGGTCTCCAGCCGCGGCTCGTCGTGGCCGTTCTCCGGCCCGAAGTAGGTCCAGCCCAGCTCACGGAAGAGGTGCCCGGGCGAGACGTAGTTCGCCACCGCGTCCTTGACGCTCGCCGCCCAACGCGAGAGCGGCGCGCCCACCAGCGGGATCAGCTCGAGCGCGTCGAGCAGGTCGCGCTTGCTCTCGCGGTAGGCAGGCAGCGTGCGCACGCGGTTCAAGTACTTCCTCAGCGCCCCCACCGTGCGGGCGATCGACCACTCGTTGTCGTTCAGGATCACGAGCAGGTCGGCCTTGCCGTGCCCAGCGTGGTTCAAGGCCTCGAAGGTCACGCCCGAGCCCGCGGCGGCGTCACCCACGACGGCGATCACGCGTCGGTCGGTCACGCCGCGCAGGTGGTCGGCCAGGGCCATGCCTGAGGCCACGCTCACGGCCGTGCCGGCGTGCCCGGAGGTGAAGGTGTCGTAGGGGCTCTCGCCGCGGTGCATGAAGCCCGAGAGCCCGTCGGTCATGCGCAGGGTGTCGAAGCGCTCGCGCCGACCCGTGATGACCTTGTGCGGGTAGACCTGATGGCTGGTGTCGAGCACCAGCCGGTCGTGTTTGAGGTCGAAGACGCGATGCAGCGCCACGCTCAGCTCGACCACCCCCAGGTTGCTGCCCAGGTGCCCGCCCGTGCGCGAGACCGACTCGATCAGGAAGGCGCGCAGCTGGTCGCAGTAGACCAGCGTCTCCTCGGGGGAGAGCGCCTTGAGGTCCTCGGGCGAACGGACGCGATCGAACGGCAGCATGGAGCCACAGCGTAGCGCTGCGCACGGCGGGGTCGTTCAAAAGTGTCCGGCGGGCCGCCGGAGGGGCGTAGGCTGCTGGGCATGGCACCCGACCGCCCCCCCGCCGCCGACGCCCGCGTCGGCGCCTTCCTGGCCGAGGCCAGGACGCTCGTCGAGGCGCACCTCGCACGTGTGCTGCCACGCGTCGGCCACGGCCCACCGAGGCTGGCCGAGGCGCTGCGCTACTCCGTCGAGGCCGGCGGCAAGCGCCTGAGGCCCGCGTTGGCGCTGGCCGCCGCGCGCGCACTCGGCGGCCGCGACGCCGACGTGCTGCCCTTCGCGGGCGCGCTCGAGCTGGTCCACACCTACAGCCTGATCCACGACGACCTGCCGGCGATGGACGACGACGCCCTGCGCCGCGGCAAGCCCACCAGCCACGTGGTCTTCGGCGAGGCCCTGGCGATCCTGGCCGGCGACGGCCTGCACTCGCTGGCCTTCGAGACGCTGCTCGCCGGCACGCCCGACGCCGCGCTCGCGCGCGACCTGGCCCTGCTCCTCGCACGCGCTGCCGGGCCCGCGGGCATGGTGGGTGGGCAGGTGGAGGACCTCGCCGCCGCGGGCGCACCGCCCGAGCACGGGCGCCTCGAACGCATCCACGCCGGCAAGACCGCCGCGCTCTTGGCCGCCGCCGCCGAGGGCGGGGCGCGCGCCGCCGGCGCCGCGGGACCGGCGCAGGCCGCGCTGCGCGCCTACGGGACGCACCTGGGCCTGTCCTTCCAGATCATCGACGATGTGCTCGACGAGACCGGATCCGTCGTAGTCCTGGGCAAGACGCCCGGCAAGGACCGCGCGGGCTCGAAGATGACCTACCCGGCGCTCGAAGGCGTGGCCGCGGCGCGTGCTCGCGCGCAACGCGAGGGCGATTCCGCGCTCGCCGCGATCCGCGACCTGGACAAGGACGGGCTGCTCGCCGCGCTGGTGCGCTTCGTGGTGGCGCGGCACGGCTGAGCCGGCCTGACCACCCGGCTCAGCCCTTGAGCAGGGTGGAGGCCTCGTCGATGCCCGGGGCGCGCTGGCCGAACTCGCTGGCCGTGACGCGTGCGAGGGCCACGAGATGGCGCCAGCGGAAGGCAGGACGCGCCGCGGCGAACTCCTCGCTCGCCGTGGCGTAGTACTTCTCGGCGTGCAGCGCGCCGTCCTCGCTCGTGGCGTAGCGCAGCAGCAGGTCCAGGACCGGACGCGACGCGTGGCCCAGCTCACCGTAGCGCTGGACCACGGCGCAGGTCCGCGCCTGGTCGTTGTCGCGGATGGCGCCGTCGGCCTCGCTCAAGAGGGCGTCCGGCTCCGTCGCGGACACGCGCGCGAGATCCTCCGGCGAGGGATGGGGCGTCCAGCGCAGGAAGTCGCCGCCCCGGGCCGTGCGCTCGTAGGCAGCCTGGTACGCCGCCAGGATCAGGCAGGCGGCCTTGTTCCTGGCGTCAGCCGCCCGGGCCAGGCCGCGCCAGGCATGGACGGAGTCGCAGGCATGGACGCCGATCGAGTCGCCGTGGACGCTGCCCACGGCCTTGCCGGGTCGTGCGTCCCGCTCGCTCCGGCCCGCGTCACGCAGCACGAGCTGGTTGGTCGCCAGCGCGATCGCCTCGCCGAGCGCCTCGGGCGGCCGGCCTGCGGCCAGGGCCGTGGCCGCGGTGTCGGCCGCCTGCTCCGGGCTCCCCTCGAAGATGGACCGGGCCGTGGCGTCGATCCAGGCGTCGTCGGCACCCGACGCGGGCGGCGGTCGGCCCAGGAGAGCGTGCCTCTGGAGCACCTCGGGCAGCACGGTGCGGGCTCCCGAACGGCCCGTGCCTCCCGGCTTCGACTCATCGCTCACGCAGTAGCGCAGCGACTGGCGCAGCAGCGTGTGCGCGTGCTCCCGGCCGATCAGGTCCACCAGGTCCCACGCTCGGGCAGCCAAGACGACGCGATGGACCTCG
>JANOFW010000146.1:0-1646 GCA_031413835.1 Planctomycetia bacterium | reverse complement strand
GCCGCCCCCGCCGCCCCCCAGCAGCAGGTAGACCCCGGCGCCCGCCGCCAGCACCAGCGCGAGCAGCAGGGCGATGCGTCCCATCCCCTCACCCTACTCCCGCAGCAGGCGGCGAGGATCCAGCGCTAGAGGCCGGCGAGCGCCAGGTCGGCCAGCCGATCGCCGACGCGGCTGCCGATGGCCACGCCCATGCCCGACATGCGCACGCCCACCGAGAGGTGCGGGGAGAGGCGCTCGAGGATAGGAGCGCGCTCGCTGCCGAAGGCCATGGTGCCTGCCCAGCGGTGCTCGATTGCGACGGCGCGCCCAGGCAGCAGCACCTCGCAGAGGAAGCGCTCGATGTAGACCTGGATGGGCTCGCTCGTGTTGAGGTCGGTGGTGCTCTCGCCCGCCACGTCGGTGTGGCGACCGCCTCCGACCAGCAGGCGCTCGCCCAGGTCGCGGAAGTAGAGGTCGCCCTGGTCGCGGTGGAAGGTGCCCCGGAAGGGGTGACCGCCGGGGATCGGCGCCGTCACCAGCACCTGGCCGCGGCCGGGCACCACGTCGAGGTGCGGGAGGAGCGCGCGGGTGAAGGCGTTGGTGGTCACGGCGGCCTGCCGCGCGCGGAAGGCGATGCGGTCGCCCAGCACGGCGCGCGTCACGACCAGCCGCAGCCCGCTGGGGCCCTCCTCCAGCGCCTCGACCGCGACGCCCGAGAGCACCAGCGCGCCCAGGCGCTGGGCCCGCTGCAGCAGCTCGCGCAACAGGAAGCCGGAGTGCAGCGCGCCCTCCCCTCGGCTGCGCACCAGCGCGGCCACCTGCGCACGCGGGAAACCGAAGCGGGCGAGGCCGGCCTCGTCCCTCTCGAAGGCGTCGAAGCCCAGCACCGGCCGCAGCAGGAGGTTGAGCTCGCCGAGCCGATCCAGCACCGGCCGCTGCTCCGGCCGCAGCAGGTCGTAGCCGCCGCCGTCCTCGTAGCGCATGGCCGCGTCGCCGAGGCGTTCCCGGAGCCGCTTCAAGCCCAGCCAGCGCTCGGCCACCAACGCGCGCGTCTTCTCGGGGCCCTCGGCGTCGAGGTCGGCGAGGATCTCGCTGGCGCTGCCGTAGCAGGCGAAGCCGGCATTGCGGGTGCTGGCGCCCGTGGGCAGGGTGCCGCGCTCGAGCACCAGCACGCGCAGCCCGGGGCGCTTCTCGAGCACGGAGCAGGCCGTCGAGAGGCCCACGAGCCCGCCCCCGACGATGGCCACGTCGTGGTCGAGCAGCGCGGTCTCCTCCCACCAGCTCAGCATCGGGCCGCCTCCGCGACGATGCGCTCCAAGGCGTCGAGCCCGTCGGTCAGCGCGGCCGGGCCGGGCTGGAGGATCAGCGCGCTCTCGATCTCGTGGAGGCGCCCGCCCGTGACGGCGGGCAGGCTCTCCCAGCCGGCGCGGGCGGCGAAGGCGCCCTTGTCCACAGGCTTGCCGCACCAGGAGGCCACGATCACGTCGGGGGCGCGCGCCCGCACCTCCTCGGCGCTCACGAAGCGTTCCTTGGCCAGCTTGCCGTGCGAGCGCTCGGCGAAGATGTCCTGGCCTCCGGCGACCTCGATCAGCTCGCTGACCCAACGGATCGCGCTGATCATGGGGTCGGGCCACTCCTCGAAGTAGACCCGCGGGCGCCGGCCGAGC
>JANOFW010000145.1:0-5180 GCA_031413835.1 Planctomycetia bacterium | reverse complement strand
ACGCAGGTCAATGCCGACGGATCGATCGCCACCGGCAAACTGTTCATCAAGCGCCCCGGTCGGGCGCGGTTCGAATATGCCCCGCCGGACAAGTCGCTGGTTCTGGCGGGTGGCGGGCAAAGCGCGCTCCGGCAGCGGCTCGCGCGAACGCGGCGTGAGCGCCGTCGCGAGGGGCAGCAGGGCCACGGCCCACAGCGGGTTGCGGGCGCCTAGCACGGCCCAGGCCAGCGCCGTCGTGAGCGCGGCCAGCAACAGGCGCGTCAGCGCCCGCGGCACCGTCGGCAGGCCCTCCTCCGCCAGCCGCGCGCCGCAGACGGCCAGCAACGTGACGCTGGCGGTGAGCGCCACCAGGGCTGCCAGCATCAGGGTCGTGGGCCAGGGTGGCGCGAAGGAGGTGCTCTGGAAGAAGGGTGTGTGGCCTTGCGTGACCGCGAGCGCCACGCCCTCGAGCCACAGCCAGACCGCACCGACCACGAGGCCCGCTCCCACGGCCACGGTGGTCGGGCGCGGCGCGGCGGCGCGACCGGCCCGCGGCGCCCCGCTGGGCACGAGCAGCGCGATCACGCCCAGGAAGGCCAGCGCCGTGAGGGCCAGGTCGCCCGGCGAGGCCAGCCAACCTAGCGGATCCTCGACGCCGAAGTCCGTCGGCGCGAAGCCCTCGGCAAGCGCCGGGAAGCGCCGCGGCAGGTCGATCAACGCCAGCGCGGCGCGGGCCGTGAGCAGCATCCCGGCGCCGGCCGCGGCCCGCGGCCAGCCCGCCGGGACGTAGCGTCGCAGGCACAGGTAGCCGCCCAGCAAGCCAAGGGCGAGCGCTGCCAGCAGCCCCAGGCCCGCGCGCCGGTCCGCGCGCAGCGCGAGCCGGTCGGCGGTGGCCTCGCGGCCCGGCGCGCGCACGCTCACGCGCAGCAGCGGCGCGCGCGCACCGGGCTCGCTCACATTCTCGACGGCCCAGGCCGGGTCGTCCCCCGCCGGCTCGTGCCTCGCCGCGGGAGCGGTGGAGTCGGGGGCGTCGAGGTGCGCCTCCGCCAGGCCCAGAGGCTCGAGCCAGCGCGCGCGGAACGGCGGCCCCTGGTCGGGCGCCCCGCGCTCGTCGAGCAGCAACGTGACGGTCAGGTAGCCGCTCGAGGAGGCCGTGGGGCCGACCACCAGCGCGCACAGCGCCGGGCCCATGTGCAGCGCTACGTCGCCGCGCCGCAGCGAGTCGGCCCAGGGCCCCGGCTCAGGGGCGGGCCGGGGCTCCACGACGCGGCCGGCCCAGGCGCTCTCGCCGCCCGGGTCCTCCCAGAGCAGTCCGTCCACCCCTGTGGCAACCCGCAGCCGCTCGAGCGCGTCGAAGCGGCCGGCCGGCGGCTCGAGCGCCAGATCGGGCGTCTCGGCAGCCGCCCGCCGAGCGCGCGCCAGCAGGGCCTCGAGGTCCGTGCGGATGCGGCGGGCGCCGCGGGCGGCCACCTGGCGTTGCGCGCCGGCGACCGGATCCGGCGGCTCAGCGCACCCGCCGAGGCTCAGGGCCGCCAACAGCAGCAGGAGGCAGCTCGCACGCAGGCGCGCGCCGCCCCTGTGCCCTGCCGCGCCCCAACGTGACGGAGGTGCGTGCACGCGCGGCGCGCTGGGCCGGGGGCGCTCGGGCCACCGCGGCGTCCTGACGTGGACAGACCACGCGGCGTCCTCCGCGGCGGCCCTCCGCACCCCGTCCCGCGTGCCGGCCCGCGAGGCTTGGTCTCCCGGCGGCATCAGGGCAGGGGGGAAGCGCCAGGCCGATGGATTCGTGCGGCGAGTCGCCGCTGTCCCAGGATCACGACCGGTCATCTAGCGCGACGTTTCGACGATCGAGTGGAGTCGAAGCGCGCCCGCGGCGTCTTTCTTGAGCGTGAGCGTGAGGCGCGTGGTGCCCGGATCGCCGGCACGCAGGCGGCGTGTGTAGTCGAAGGCCCGCACGAGCGCGTCGGCCGCCTGGCCCGGGCGCGCCACGAGCTTGGGCGCGGAGACCAGCTCGAAGTAGCTCTTGAGCACCTTGAGGGCCTGCTCGCGCTTCATCGGCTCGGGGCGCGTGCTCACGCCCAGGAGCGTGAGCGTGAGCGTGCCCTCGGGCAGCATGCAGTTCACGACCCCCTCGGCCGAGCGCGACTCGAGCGCACGCTGGACCCGGCCGAAGGACTCGCGGCAGGCGGCCTCGGTGGCCGCGTCGGCTCCGGCCTGGCTCGGCGCGAGCGCCAGCAGCGTGAGCGTCGCCAGCAGCCCGAGCGCCCACCTCCACCCCCGCCCGAGCAACGGTCGCGACCAGCCCAACCCGGGACAGCAGGGCGGGCGTCGGGCGGGCATTCTTGGGGCTCCTCGGGAGAGCGTCAGGCTGCAAAGCGGAGGCCGCCGGGGTGCGCGGAGCCGGCGTGGGCGCGGAATCTACCGCCGGCGCCTGCGGCCCGTCGCCCTCGCGCCCGGTTGTCCCTCGCCGGGGACGCTTCCGTCCCCCCCGGTGGACGCCGGCCACCTTCCGAACACCTTCCTTCGGCGGCGCGGGTCTGGGTGGGTAGGCTCTCGGCTCCCCGCGAGGTCCTCGAAGAGTGACGGCGTCCGACAGCGAGAGCGTGCCTTGCCCGGTCTGCGCGGCGCTCAGCGTGCGCACCTGGTTCACCGGACCCGGCTACGCCATGGGCACCTGCACGGGCTGCGGGCTGATCCGCCAGCAGCCGCGTCTGACCTTCGAGGCCCTGCGTTACAAGCGCTACGACCGCCCGATGGGCGACGTGGCCGCCGGACCCGTGACCTTCCGCCCGGAGGCCTACGAGGGCCTGGAGAACTGGGAGAGCAAGCCGCAGGAGGCCTTCCTGGGCAGCGTGGCCGCTGTCGAGGCCACCCTGGCTCCGGGCGCGGTGCGCGGCTTGTGGGTGGACGTGGGCTGCAACACCGGCGGGCTGCTCGTGGCCGCTCGCACCCGCGGCTTCCCGGTGGCCGGCGTGGACCTCTCCTCCGACCTGGCCCGCATCGCGCGCGACACGCACGCCGTGGACGCCCGCGCCGGCAACCTGCGCGAGGGCCTCTTCCCCGACGCCTCGGTCCACGTCGTCTCCTACCGCCAGGTGCTCGAGCACGTCCACGACTTGGACGCCGAGCTGGCCGAGGTCGCGCGCGTGCTGGCGCCGGGGGGGCGTCTCCTGGTGGAGGTGCCGCACGGCAACGGCATGCGGATGCTGCAGGACCGCGTGCGGGTCGCGCTGCGGATGATGGCTCGCCAGGGCATGCTCAGGAACGTCCCCGAGCACCTCTACTACTTCCGCGCCAAGCACCTGCTCCCCATCCTGGCCCGCCACGGCTTCACGCCGCTCAGCGTGGGCACCTACGGACGCTACCGCCGGCGGCCCTTCTTCGTGCGCCGCGCCTACGCCGCGCTGCGCGATCGCCTACGCCTGGGCAACAAGCTCCGAGTCGTCGCCACGCGGTCGTGATCCGGCGTCCTCGGCGAGAGGCCCAGCGCGGCGCAGATGCGCCTCTGGATCGCCATAGCGGCTTGAAGCGAGCCGCGGAGCGGCTCACTTCAAGCCGTACCGTTCGATCTTCTTGTAGAGGTGCGAGCGCTGCATGCCCAGCGACTCGGCCGTGCGCTTGACGTTCCACTCGTTCTCGGCCAGGCGCTGCTGCAGGAAGAGCTTCTCGGCCAGGTCCTGGAACTCGGCGAAGGTGGTGCAGGTGCGGAAGAGGTCGGCCGGGTTGGACGCGGAACCGGGTGTCGCCGCGCCGGCCGCGGGCGTCGCACCCGTGCCGCCCCCCTGGCCCCCCGTGCCGGTCAGACGCTCGAGCTCGGGCACGTCGATCGTCGGACCGTCGAGCAGGATCACGCAGCGTTCCATCCGGTTCTTGAGCTGGCGCACGTTGCCGGGCCAGGCCTGACGACCGAGCCAGGCCAGTGCGGCCGGCGTGAGCCGCGGCGGGCTGCGTCCCATCTCGGAGGCCACGCGCTCCAGGAAGGCGGCCGCCAGCGCGGCCGTGTCGGCGCTGCGCTCGCGCAGCGGCGGCACCACGATGGGCAGCACGGCCAGGCGGTAGTAGAGGTCCTCGCGGAACGTGCCATCGCTGGCCGCGGCCTTCAGGTCCTTGTTGGTGGCGGACACCAGGCGCACGTCCACGGGGATCGGCTCGGCGCCGCCCACGCGCTGCACCTTCTGCTCCTCGATCACGCGCAGCACCTTGGCTTGCGCGTCGAGCGACATGTCGCCCACCTCGTCGAGGAACAGCGTGCCGCCGTGCGCCTGCTCGAACTTGCCCTTGCGCATGCCGGTGGCGCCGGTGAACGCGCCCTTCTCGTGGCCGAAGAGCTCGCTCTCGAGCAGCTCCTTGGGGATCGCGGCGCAGTTGACGTCCACGAACGGGCCCGCGGCGCGCAGGGAGAGGTCGTGGATCAGCCGGGCGACGAGCTCCTTGCCCGAGCCGTTCTCGCCCTGGATCAGCACGCGGGCCTGGGTGGGGGCCACCTTGGCCACGATCTTGCGCAGGTCCTCGAGCGCGGAGCTCGAGCCGAGCATGCGGCGCGAGGCGTCCGAGAGATGGCGCCGCAGCATGGCGTTCTCGCCGCCCAGCTTCTTGAGCTGGTGGGCGTTGCGCACCGTGAGCAGCACGCGGTCGCGATCGAGCGGCTTCTCGATGAAGTGGAAGGCGCCGCGCTTGGTGGCCTCGAGCGCCGTCTCAATCGTGCCGTGGCCCGAGATCATGACCACCAGCACGTCGGGCCGTGCGAGCAGCATCTCCGGCAGGATCTCGAGCCCGTCGCGGCCGGGCATCTTGATGTCGAGGAAGACCAGGTCGATCTCGGGGTCGCCCACCAGCGTGCGCAGGCCCTCGGCGCCATCCTTGGCCGTCTTGACGTCGTGGTGCTCGAAGCGCAGCACCACGTCGAGGCTCTCGCGGATGGCCTCGTCGTCGTCTACGACCAGGATGCGCACGTGGGCAAGCTCCAGGGGGCGGTGGGGGCGCGGGGGCCTCGGCGAGCGCCGGGAGGATGCCACGAACGGGGGCCCGCGCGCCCCTTCCCCGCCCAGCCGACGGATCCCGGGCTCGCGCCGATGGATGATAGGTTGTTGTATTGTACAAGGAGCCCCGATTCTCGGTGGTGTCCCAACTTGAGCTCTGGAACTCGTGCTGGGGCACGTCGGGGCGCTGGCTGGGGTGCGGAGGGCCGCCGCGGAGGACGA
>JANOFW010000144.1:0-2078 GCA_031413835.1 Planctomycetia bacterium | reverse complement strand
GAAGGAGCCCGCTCGTCCAACGATCCCTCCTCGGCCGTCCTGGCCGGCCCGGGTCGCCAGCATGACCCACGGCTCGATCCCCCGCGCGCAGCGCCTGGCCAGCGGCTTCACCGACGGGCTGCTGCGCCTCTCGGTGGGGCTGGAGGATCTGGACGACCTCCGCGCCGACCTCGAGCAGGCCTTCCGGGTCGCCTTCCGCTAGGGCCGGCGGGCCGCAGCGGGTACCTTCGCCGGATCGGTCCGCGCGTTCCGGAGTCAGACGTCATGTCCCCCAACAACCGACTCGTCAAGAAGGCCAACCACGGCCGCCGTCCCAACAACCGCCGGCGTCGCCGTTCCAAGACGACGCGCACGCCGCGCTGAGCCGGTCGGTCCTGCCTGGCGCGGCTAGGGGGCCGCGGGGGCGTCGTCGCTCCCGGCGGGCTTGCGTGCTCGCCCCTGGGCGATGCGCAAGAGTTCCAGCACGTACTTGATGTCGTTGGGCAGCGGCGCGCGCACTTCCACGCGCACGCCCGTCCGCGGGTGGGGGAGAGCCAGCCGCGCGGCGTGCAGCGGCGTGCGCTTGAGGTTGGCATCCGCGATGCCGCGGGCGTCGGCCACCTTGCGCCGGTTGCGCACGCCGTAGATGGGATCCACGAGCAGCGGATGGCCGATGGCCGCGAGGTGCACGCGGATCTGGTGCGTGCGGCCGGTGAGGGGCTCGACCGTCAGCCGGGCCGCCTCGGGGAAGGCCTCCACCACCCGGTAGCGGGTGAGCGAGGGCTTGCCGCGCGCCTTGTCCACCTTGGCCATGCCGCGAAAGGCCGGAGGCAGGAGCGGGAGCGCGATCTCGCCCGCGGCCGGCTCGGGCACGCCGCGCACGACGGCGACGTACTCCTTCTCGATCCCGCCGTCGTCGGAGGCGAAGGCCGCCATGGTCTTCGCGCGCAGCTCCTCGCCCTTGACCAGCGCCACCACGCCACTCGTGTCCTTGTCGAGCCGGTGCGCCAGCCCGAAGCCGGCCAGGATGTCCTTCTTCAGCACGTCGATGAGGGTGCGGTCGTGCATCTGACCCGCGCCGCCGTGCACGGCCAGGCCGGCGGGCTTGGCGACGATCAGCAGGTCGTCGTCGCGGTAGAGCTCGACGACCGACTCGACGGGCTGGAGCGCCTCGCGGGCGTGGGCGCGCTCCTCTTTGACGTGCGCCACCGCCTCGCTCAGCACGGGCAGCTCGAGCTGGTCGCCCGACTTGAGCTCGAGCCCTGCGCGCCCGGGGCGGCCGTTGACCAGCACGGTGCCGGTCTTGAGCACGCGCATCAGCTGGCGCCGCGAGTAGTTCGAGAAGTGCTCGACCAAGAACTTGTCCAGGCGCATCCCGGCGTTGCGCGCCGGGACATGGGCGCTGCGGCGGTCGTGCTGGTGGGTGCTGTTCATGCGGGTGGGGGGGGCCGGGGGGGCGGCGGCGAAGGAGAGGGGGGGGCAGGTTGCGGCGGGAGGAGGGTGGTGGGCGAAGAGGGATTCGAACCCCCGACATCCTCGGGGTAAGCGAGGCGCTCTGACCAGCTGAGCTATGCGCCCCAGGATTCGCGGGCACGGGGGCCGAGCCCCCGCACCCGCGAATCCTATGATGGAAGAGGTGAGGGTCGGAGGTTGCGTCGCGAGGGCGACGGGTCCCCTGGGAGCGCCAGGCTCCAGCCTGGCCCTGGGATGCGGGCGGCGGCTACCGGCGACGCGCGAACAGGCCGAGCACGCCTGCCAGCAGCAAGGCCGGCAGCGCCAGCGTGAGCGCGTAGCGCCAGAGCGTGCGCGACTGCAGCGGCACCTCGCCTCCGGCCCGATCCACCCCCAGCAGCCGGCGCTCGGGGGCCTCGGCGGGCGTGACCAGGCGCGCGCGGTCGAAGACCAGCACGCGCAGCGGGTCGCCGTCGGGCTGGCCGTAGATCTCGGCGGGGTCGTCCTGCGCGTCGCGCAGGCGGCGCCACTCGGCCTGCTCCTCGGCGCTCTTGACGTTGTGGAGCAGCGTGTCCTCGACGCCGGCAAGGAGGTCGAGCAGGCCTGCGCCGGAAAGAACGAGGGCCGCGATCGCCGTCACGGCGATC
>JANOFW010000143.1:0-3314 GCA_031413835.1 Planctomycetia bacterium | reverse complement strand
CGCGCTGGGCTGGGGGCGCTCGGGCCACCGCGTCGTCCTGATGTAGGAAGACTACACGGCGTCCTCCGCGGCGGCCCTCCGCACCCCATCCAGCGCGCCGACGAGTAGCAGCCGGGCGTACCAAGAGAGTTGCTGTTCCGCCGGGGTGTCCCGGCGCCCCCCCAAGGAACTCCTGGCAGGCGACACTAGCGCGGCCCGGATTCCCTTGGCGGCCCGGGGCCCGGGGGCTACCTTGCGCCGTTCCCCTCCTGCACGGCGTCCAGGTGCGCTTGAGGGGCCTCCAAGGAAGCCGACCATGGGCAGCTACGCCGTCATCCGCGACAGCCGGGCCACGAAGGGCGGGGGCAAGCAGTACCTCGTGCGCGAGGGCGAGCGCGTGCGCGTCGAGCTGCGCACGGAACCCGCGGGCACCAAGATCGTGTTCGACGAGGTGCTCCTGCTGGGCGGTGAGCAGGGCCTCAAGGCCGGCCAGCCCACCGTCGCCGGGGCCACGGTCGAGGCCGTCGTGCTAGGCGAGGTCAAGGGCCCGAAGCTGATCGTCTTCCACAAGCGCCGCCGCAAGTTCATGCGCCGCAAGAACGGTCATCGGCAGCACTTCACCGACCTGCAGATCGAGCGCATCGGTCAGCCCCGCGCCTAGCGAACGAGGAGCCCCCACCATGGCACACAAGAAGGGTCAGGGTTCCAGCCGCAACGGTCGCGACAGCAACCCGCAGTACCGCGGCGTCAAGCGCTTCGGCGGCGAGGTCGTGCGCAACGGCAACATCATCGTCCGCCAGGTGGGCACGCGCATCAAGCCGGGCCGCAACGTGCGCATGGGGCGTGACTACACGCTCTACGCCGTCGCCGACGGGGTGGTCGAGTTCCGCCCCAACCGGACCGTCCATGTGATGCCGCCTGCGGCACCGGTCGCTGCGGCCGCGAAGGCCTAGCTCGGCCGGGGCGGGCCGCACCGGGAGCCCGCTTCTCATGTTCCTCGATGAACGACTGCTCACCGTGCGCTCCGGCGCGGGCGGCAACGGGATCGTAGCCTGGCACCGCGAGAAGTTCGTGCCCTTCGGGGGGCCGGGGGGCGGCGACGGGGGCGACGGCGGCGACGTGATCTTCGTGGCCGACCCGGAGCTGACCACGTTCGGCGACATGGAGCAGCTGCGACGCGTGCGCGCGCCCGATGGCGAGCGCGGCCTGGGCGGGCGCAGGAGCGGCAGGCAGGGCGAGGATCGCATCCTCCTGCTGCCCCTGGGCACCAGCATCTACGACGCCGCGACGGGCGAGCTGCTCGTGGACCTCTCCGAGCCCGGCATGCGCTGGGAGGCGGCCCCGGGAGGCCGCGGCGGCCGCGGCAACGCGCGCTTCGCCAGCGCCACCGACCAGCGTCCCACCCAGGCCGAGCCCGGCGAGCCGGGCATCGAGCGCAACTACCGGCTCGAGCTGCGCCTGCTGGCCGACGTGGGCCTGGTGGGCCTGCCCAACGCGGGGAAGAGCACGCTCCTGGCGCGCCTCACCGCCGCCACGCCCAAGGTGGCCGACTACCCCTTCACCACCCTCGAGCCCTACCTGGGGATCGTCAGCCTGCCCTACGCCCGGCGCTTCGTCCTGGCCGACCTGCCGGGCCTGATCGCCGGCGCCCACGAGGGCAAGGGCCTGGGCGACCGCTTCCTGCGGCACATCGAGCGCACCCGCGTGCTGCTCCACCTGGTGGACATCAACCCCGTGGACGGGACGGACCCGGCCAAGGCGTACAAGACCCTACGTCGGGAGCTCAAGGCCTACGGCCACGGGCTCTCCGGGCGGCCCGAGGTGCTGGCGGCCACCAAGCTCGACACCCTGCCCGAGGGGCCCGAGCGGGAGCGGGCCTTGAGGCGCCTGGCAAAGGCGGTCGATAGGACCGTCGTCCCCATCTCCGCTGTCGCGGGGACCGGCTTGAAGGAGCTGCTCGTCGCGGTGGTCTCGGCGCTGGAGCGCGCCGAGCCCGCTGCCGGGCCGCCTCCTCGGTCGCAGCCGACGGCGGGCGAGCCTCCCGACGGAGGTCCAGAGGGCCCGGGATGCTCGACGACGTCCTCCAGCACTTCCACGTGATGGTCAAGGAGCGCGCCTCCGACCTCATCCTGCGCACCGGCCACCGTCCCGTCGCCCGCATCGAGGGCAAGATCCGCTTCCTGACCGAGGAGCCCTTCGCGGAGGAGCACGCCGACCGGCTGTTGGCGCACATCCTGGCTCCCGACGAGCTGCTGCAGTTCCAGGTGCTCAAGGAGAAGGACACGGCCATCGTGCTCCCGGGCATCGGCCGCTTCCGCGCCAACATCCTGCGGCAGCGCCGTCGCACGGCCTTCGTCTTCCGCTACGTCAAGGAGACGGTCCCCTCGATGGAGCAGCTGGTGCTGCCCACGCGGCCGCTCCACAGGCTCGCGCTGGCGCAGCGCGGTCTCGTGCTGGTGACCGGCATCGCCGGCTCGGGCAAGTCCACCACGCTGGCCTCGCTGATCGAGTTCATGAACCAGCGCACGAACCGCCACATCATCACCATCGAGGACCCGATCGAGTACGTGTTCCGCGACGGCAAGTGCGCCATCACGCAGCGCGAGATCGGCATCGACACCCCCGACTACCACACGGCCTTGAAGAGCGTCGTGCGTCAGACGCCGGACGTGATCCTGGTAGGTGAGATGCGCGACCTCGAGACCGTCAGCGCCGCGTTGACCGCCGCCGAGACCGGCCACCTGGTGCTCTCCACCCTGCACACGGTGAACGCGGTGCAGACCGTGGAGCGCATCCTCTCGTTCTTCCCCCCGCACCAGCACGAGCTCATCCGCCTGCAGCTCTCGCTCGTGCTCGAGGGCGTGGTGAGCCAGCGCCTGATCACGCGCCGCTCGGCCGCCGGCCGCGTACCCGCCGTCGAGGTGATGCTGGGCACGCCCACGGTCAAGGAGCTGATCCTCGAGGGCAAGACCCGCGAGCTGGCCACGGCGCTCGAGGAAGGTCACGAGCACTACGGCAGCCAGTCCTTCAACCAGTCGCTGGCGGGCCTGGTTCGCGACAACCTGATCGACCTCGAGGACGCGCTGGCGGCGGCTGACAGCCCCGACGAGCTGCGTCTGGCGATGCGCGGCATCAGCAAGGGCTCGGCCCAGAACCGCAAGGCCATGATTCAGCCGGGCGTCCAGGCGCCCGCCTAGGGCGGCGCGCTGGGCTGCCCACTGCTTGGCGAGCCGCGGCAAGCGCGGCTCGCGGCTCGGGGCACCGCGGCGTCCAGATTTATACAGACAAAACCGCGTACACCCCGGCGGCCCACCCCACCCCCAACACCGCGCCCC
>JANOFW010000142.1:0-1766 GCA_031413835.1 Planctomycetia bacterium | reverse complement strand
GCGCGCCAGCGGGTCGAGGTGGCCACGACCTCGCGCAGCCTCATCTCGTTGGCCTCGGCGCCCAGCAGGGTCTGGGTGCCGATCGCGAGGGCTTCCGCGCGCGTCGCGGGCAGCGACGCAAGCGGGCGGCCGCGGTGGTAGATGGCCGCGGCGCCCTGCGACACGCCCGCGTAGTCCGGATCGCCCACGGCCAGGATGCCGCGGCCCTCCACGACCTGCTCCTCGAGCAGCAGCCCGTGCGTCGTGCCCGAGGGGGTCATCGCCACCGACGGCTCGAACAGGAAGGCGAACGGCAGGTAGCACAACGGCCCCTCGGGGGAGACGATGACCTGCTTCACGTCCTCCTCGAGCTGGAGCGGCTCGACGAGCCGCCGCCTGAGCTCCGCCACGGCGGGCTCCACGTCTGCATCGGGCTTCCTGGCGTCGAGCGCCTCGCACGCGGCGACGGCGTCGGCGACCGGGCCCAACGCGACGAGCCGTTCCCCGTCGGGCCGGAGCACCAGAGCCAGCGCCTCGTCCCGGCAGAGCCCGTAGAGCACCAGCGCCTGGTCCGCCCGGAGGGCCGCGCGGGTCTCCTCGATCGTCCTGGCACGTGGGTAGAAGAACGCGGCCTGCTGCTTGAGCGCACGCTGGATGCGACCGGCCACCTCGTGCACGCCCCGGGTCGCCTCGTCGAGCGCCTCCCCGGCGGCCTGCCGCTCGTCGCGTCCACCGCTCTGCGCAGCGAGGTCGTACGCGGCTCGCGTCCCGCGCTCCTTCGCCTGGGCCTCCTCGTCCAAGCGCGCCAGCTCCGGCGGCAGGGACGCCTCCTTCCACCGGAAGGCCTCGCGGCTGTCCAGGTCGGCCAACAGGGCGCCTGCCCGGCCGCTCTCCAGGAACGTGAACACGGCGCCCGCATCGCCCTCGCGCATCGCCGCGAGCGCTCCGACGGCGAAGAGGTTCGTCCACTGGGCGCGCGCCGTGGCGCCCTGCTCCTCCCCCAGCCCCCCCAGCAGCTTCTCCATCTCGCCCAGGGCCTCGCGTGCGGTGGCGAGCGCCAGGGCCGCCTCGCGCCGATCCAGGTGGAGCGCCGCGAGATCCGTGAGGCAGAGCACCAGGGTGCGCGTGATCCGCCGGCTGCGTGCGATGCTCGCACACCGCTCGAAGGCCGCACGCGCCTTCTCGTGGTCCCCCAGGACGACGTAGGTCTGGCCGATGCAGACGTGGGCCATGGCCAGGCCGGCCGCATTGCCGCGCGCTTCGTTCAGGTCCGCGGCCTCTTGATGGATCTCGAGCGCTCGGACGGGGTCCCCGAGCGACTTGGTCGCGACGCCGAGGTTCGTGAGCGTGATGGCGATGCCCTCCATGTCCCCCAGGGCCCGGTAGCCCTCCAAGGCATGCTCGAAGGCCGCACGCGCCTTGCCGGCCTCCCCCGTGCGGAGGTGGGCGATGCCGATGTTGCTGGCCGCGATCGCAGCAGGCTGACGCAGCCCAAGCTCCACGGCCAGGTCGAAGCCGCGCTTCGAGTGCAGGAACGACGTCCGGTGATCCCCGAGGTGCGTGTAGACGTTGCCGAGGTTGATGTGGGTGCGGGCGACGCCCTCCTTGTCGCCAAGCGCCTGCTGCCGTGCGAGCGCATCCTCTTGGGTGGAGAGCGCCCGCGCATAGTCGCCAAGAGAGTCGTAGCAGCTGCCGATCTGGATGAGCACCGCCGCCGCGCGCGACCGGTCCCCACGGGCCTCCAGCGCCTCGAGGATCTGCCTGGACCCCTTGAGCGCCTTGGCGTA
>JANOFW010000141.1:0-22103 GCA_031413835.1 Planctomycetia bacterium | reverse complement strand
GGCCGCGAACTCCTCGAAGGTGTGCTGCGGCGGCTTCTTCATGTGCACGATCAGCGACATCGGCGGCCCCACGGCCAACATGTACCAGATGCGCTGCACGCGGCCGGAGGTCGAGGCCAAGTGCCGACGGCTCTCGTGCATCCACCCCACCGTCTGCAAGCTGCTGGGCACCTCGCACGAGCCCACGCTCGAGGTGCTGCGCCGTGCGCGCGCCACGCCGGGGGTCAAGCGCGTGCACGTCTCGAGCGGCATCCGCATGGACCTCGCGCGCCAGAGCGACGCCTACGTCGAGGAGCTGGCCGCGCACCACGTCGGCGGGCACCTGAAGGTCGCGCCGGAGCACGTCAGCGACGTCGTGCTCACGCACATGAAGAAGCCGCCGCAGCACACCTTCGAGGAGTTCGCGGCCAAGTTCGAGAAGGCCAGCGAGAAGGCCGGCAAGGAGCAGTACCTCGTGCCCTACTTCATCGCCAGCCATCCCGGCTCCACGGCCAAGGAGAGCATCGAGCTGGCGCTGTTCCTGAAGAGCAGCGGCTACCGCCCGCGCCAGGTGCAGGACTTCATCCCCGCGCCCATGGACATCGCCACCTGCATCTACTATACGGGCCTGGACCCGATGACGTTGACGCCCGTGCCGGTGGTCAAGAAGCTGCGCGACCGCGTGGCCCAGCGCGCGCTGATGCAGTTCTTCGTGCCCGAGAACTGGTTCGCCGTGCGCCGGGCGCTGCTCGACGCGGGCCGCGGCGACCTGATCGGCAGCGGCCCGGAGTGCCTGATCGCCGGCTCGCCCCCCCCCGAGGCCCTCGAGGCGCGGCGTCAGGCGGCGCTCAAGGCCGCGCGCGACGCGAGCGACGACGACCTGACCGACGACTCCGTGCGCGAGCAGGGCGAAGACGGCGCCGACGAGCCGGCCGCGAACGCCACCTACGTGCACGCCCCGGCGGCGGGCACCGCGCCCACCGCGTCTGGCGACACCGCGAGCCCGCGCTCGGTGGGCTACCGGCCGCATCGCAAGGGGGCCCAGGGCGGCAGGCAGGGCAGAAGCGACGGGGGGCGCGGGGGGCGTCGCCGTGGGTCCTAGGGGACGCGACCCGCGGGGCCTGCGACCCATCCGGCGCCTCCGAGGCCGTGGCCCTTCTGCTCGTTGAACCATGGCGAGTCACAAGACACTCAAGAGCGTGGTGAGAAGTCTCGCCGAGTCCTTCACGAGCCTCATGAACTACCACACCGACGACTACGTCATGGGGCACGTCGTTCTCGCGGCCTGGTCCACCGGGGCGAGGGAACTGCGGGTGGACCTCTTGACGGGCGCCGTCGATCCCTCGGCGCTCTTGACGCCGCCGGTCCGGGATGTGATCGCCGGCTACGTGGAACGGCTGCCCGAGTTGATCCGGCGTTCGAACTCCGACCCTGCGTTCGTGATCGAGGCGGAACTGCGGGTCACCGTCGATCCCACCACCCGCCGGCCGTGCAACTGGAGCGTGCACGACGAGTCGCCCTTCACATGCACGGTGCGGATCGTCGACGAGCGCGGCAAGATCTACTCGCATTGCATCCAGGATTGGTGGTTCCCGGAGAAGACCCTCCCGGCAGAGCCGAAGAAGCACTGGTGGCAGTTCTGGAAGCGACGCCGGCCCGACCGCTAGGGCGGATGGGCTGCGCCCCTCCGCCCGCCGCGGCGCGCCTTGCCACGCACGTCCCAAAGTCGGAAAGTGCTTTCCCTGCCGAGCCGTGTCCCGTACAGACTTCCCCCATGGACCGCCGCCTCTTCCTCACCTTGGTGCTGTTCTCCGCGGCCGTGCTGGTCGTGTGGGCCTTCGGGCTGCTCTTCGCGCCCTTCCTCGTGCCGATCGCCTGGGCCATGTGCCTCTCGGCGGCCACGGCCCGGCCCTACCGCGCGCTGGCCAAGCGCTGGAACCGGCCGCGGCTGGCGGCGGCGGCGATGACGGCGGCCACGGCCGTGGTCGTGCTCGTGCCGGCGGGCATGATCCTGTGGATGGCGCTGCGCGAGGTGCTGCACCTGGCCGGCGGCGGGCTCGACCAGTGGGGGGTGCGGCTGCGCGAGGTGCTGCCGGGCGTCTACGCCGACGGGCGCGAGCTGGTGGCGCGCTTCGGCGGCGATCCGGACCGCATCGGCAAGGACCTCGTCGCCCGGCTGCCGGCCCTGTTGTGGGGGGGTCTGGCGCAGGGCGCGTGGAGCGTGCTGGGGAAGATCGGCGCGTTTGCGGTGGGATTCCTCTTCGTGCTCGCCACGCAGTACTCGCTCTATCTCGCCACGCCGCGCCTGAGGCGCTTCCTGCGCGATCTCTCGCCGCTCGATCCGGAGAGCACCGACGGCGTGCTCGAGGTGCTGCGCGGCACCACGGTGGCCGCGCTGTCGGGCGGCGTGGTCGTGGCGCTGGTGCAAGGCCTGCTGGCGGGGGTGGGCTACGCGATCGCGGGCGTGCCCAGCCCCGTCCTGTGGGGCCTGCTCACCTGCGTGGCCGCGCTCGTGCCCTTGGGCGGAGCGGCCCTGGTGTGGGTCCCGGCGATGGGCTGGCTGTACCTCGTGGGCGAGACCGGCAGCGGGACGTTCCTGCTGCTGTGGTCGGCGCTGCTGGTGAGCACGCTCGACAACATCCTGAGGCCCTGGCTGCTCTCGCGTCAGGGCGGCGTGGAGATCCATCCGCTGCTGCTGCTGTTTGCGGTGCTGGGAGGGATCGGGCTGTTCGGCGTGAGCGGGATCGTGTTCGGGCCGCTGCTGATCGCGTTCCTGACGACGTTGGCGTACCTCTACAGGCAGCACGTGGCGCCGTTGCTGTCCACCCAGGAGCCGGCGGAGCCGAAGGGCTAGCCGCCAGAGCCAGAACCAGAGCCAGGCGGGAGCCGGGCGCTTCCAGGGGCCTAGTTCGAGTCGGGAGCGGGCGCGGGGGCCGGGGGCGTCTGGCCCAGGGGATCCTGCCCCATGCGCGTGGCACGCATGAGGGCCGCGCGCCAGACGGGCTCGCCGAGGACGCAGAAGGCGTCGTCGGCCACGGCCGGGGTCGTGACCCAGGCGGCGTCTTGCAGTTCGCGTTCGAGCTGGCCCCGGCCCCAGCCCGAGTAGCCGGCGAACATCCTCAGGCGCGCGGGAGGGTCGGCCAGGAGCGCGGCCAGCTGCTGGGGGTCGGTGGTGATGTAGAGGCCCTCGATCGCCGTGGGCTCGCCGTGTTCGGGGCGTTCGTGCAGGGCGAACAGGGGCCCCGCCACGGGCCCGCCCAGGTAGATGGGGCCCTCGATCTCGCAGGCCTCCCCGGTGGCCTGCTTCCAGACGTCGCGCACGGTGGTCTCCGTGGGCCGGTTGAGCGCCAGGCCGAACGCGCCCTGGCCGTCGTGCTGCAGCAGCAGGACCAGGCTGTGAGCGAAGTGTGGGTCGGCCATCCACGCCGGCGCGATCAGCAGGTGTCCGCTCCAGCCGTCCATGTCGCCCGCCATACGCGCTCCGAGGGGTGCGCGGCCATCCTACGTCCCCGCGCGGCGGCGAGTAGGCTCTCGCCTCTCTCTTGAGGCTCCTCGAGGCGGCTCAAGGCTGGGAGCAAGCGCATGGCGCACGGCGGCTCGCGACGCGTGGTGATCATCGCCCTGGTGGCGAACCTGGGCATCGCCCTGGCCAAGCTGGCCGCAGCCTTGGTCACGCACTCGGGCTCGATGCTGGCGGAGGCGATCCACTCCTTCGCCGACACCGGCAACCAGGGCCTCTTGCTGGTGGGCGACTCGCGCGCGCAGCGCCCGGCCGACCAGCGCCATCCCATGGGCTATGGGCGCGAGGCCTACTTCTGGGCCATGCTCGTGGCCGTGATGCTCTTCACGCTCGGCGGGCTCTTCTCGGCCTACGAGGGCATCCACAAGCTCCAGCACCCCGAGCCGGTGAAGCACATCGGCTGGGCCGTGGGGGTGCTGGTGCTGGCCACCGCCATCGAGGCGGCCTCGTGCAAGGCCGCCTGGAGCGAGTACCGCCGCGTGAGCCACGGCACTCCGCTCTTCCGCTGGGCGCGCACCACCGGGGACGTGAACCTGCTGGTGGTGGTCTTCGAGGACTTGGCCGCGCTCCTGGGACTCGCCGTCGCCCTGCTGGCGCTGCTGGTGACCTGGGCCACGGGCCTGGCGGTCTTCGACGCCGTGGGCACGCTCATGCTGGCCCTGCTGCTGCTCAGCGTGGCCCTCTTCCTGGGCTCCCAGGTGCGCCGGATGATCACCGGTCACAGCGTGGGCGGCGAGCTGGGCGCGCAGCTCGAAGAGGTCTGGACGGCGCACGGCTTCCGCTTGCTGCGCCTGGTGGCGGTCTGGGCCGGCCCCAACCAGATGACGGTGGCCGCCAAGGTCTTGCCCGTCGAGAAGGGCCTGTCGGCGACCCAGCTCATCGCCCGCATCAACGCCGCCGAGACGGCCGTCCGCGAGCGCCTGCCGCAGGTCACCATGCAGTTCAGCGAGCCTGACGAGCTGGACTGAGGCCCGTCCCCCCAGCGCAGGCGGGGGCCCCTTCGGCTAGGGTTGGACGCACCTTCCCCCATCTCGGGGGCTACGGAGGCTCCATGATGCGCGCCGCGGCCTTGAGCGTGGTTCTCTTCTTGTCGGTCGGCCTTGTCGCTTGCGGCAACGAGGGTGGGGGAGGCGGAGGTGGGGGCGGGGGCTCCGGGGGCGGGGGCACGGGTGGCGGCGGAATTGTGGGCGCCTGGACGATCGACCTCGCGCCGCTGATGGACGCAGCCTTGGTGCAGGCCCAGAGCGTGATGCAGAGCAAGATCGACGAGGCTCCGGCGGAGCAGCGCGAGATGATGAAGAACCTGATGCCCAGCAAGGAGAAGCTGCTGGAGCAGATCAAGGCCCAGTACTCGAGCCTGAAGGCCTTGGTCCAGTTCAATGCCGACCACAGCTTCACGCACAGCAGTGAGATGGGCAGCCAGAAGGAGACCAGTGAGGGCACCTGGGCGCAGAGCGGCGACCAGATCACGGTCACGCCGCGTACCTTCAACGGCAAGCCGGTCGAGGGCGAGCACGCCAAGCCGAAGACGTTGACGTTCAAGGATGGCAAGCTGACCGGTCAGCCTGAGCCTGGGGCACCGACCTTCACCTTCCGCCGCCTCTAGGGCGGGCGGCGGGCCGGGGGCCGTGTGGCCGGCGCTGCCTGCGTTTCCGATGCAGCCCGCGTTGCCGATGCAGCCCGCGTTGCCGGTACAGTCGCCTCCATGAGGCGGCGTTCCCCGGTCATGGTTTCCTGGGCGGTTCCCGTGTGGGCCCGGCTGGCCCTGCTGCTCCTGGCCGTGCTGAGCTCCGCTCCCGCCTACGCCGACGAATGGGCCGATGCGCGCAAGGCCTTCGCCAAGGCGCAGAAGAGCGACGACTGGAGGGTGCGCAGCGCCGGCTTCGGTGAGCTGTCCTACTTCGACAACGCCGCGGCGGTCGGCGAGGTGCTCACGGTCCTGGCGGAGGAGAAGCACTCCGCGGTGCTGCTGGCCGCGATCAAGGCGCTCTCCAGCTTCCAGACCAAGCCGGCCAAGGAGGCCGTGCTGGTGGCGCTGCGCAAGGGCAAGGACCCGGTGCGGCTCTACGTGATCCTGGCGCTGGCCGATCAGGCCGGGCTGGATGCCAAGGACGCGCTGCTGGAGGTGCTGCAGGGCAAGGACGGCCAGGCCGCGGCCCAGGCGGCCATGGCACTGGGCAAGAAGCAGGCGCTGGAGGCGCTGCCGCACCTGCAGGCGCTGCTGCGGCATGGGGACTGGCGCCTGCGCGCCGCGGGCGCGCGCGCCATCCGTCTGCTGGCGGGGCCGGTCGCCACGGCGCAGCCCGGGAAGTCCGCGCCCCCTGCGACCCCCAAGGCCCTCACCACGGGGGAGGTCTTGACGCCCCTGGTGGACGCGCTGGAAGCGGGGCAGGGCCGCGAGCGCGGCGACCTGATCACCACGCTCGCGCGGTTGACGCAGCAGGACTTCGGCTGGGACGTGCCTGCCTGGCGCGCGCTGATCGCCGGCACGCGGCCGGCCGACATCCCCAGGAAGCCGCTGCACCCGGCCTACTTCTTCGGCGCTCCCGTGTACGGCCGGCGCGTGGTGCTGCTGGCGGACAACAACGTGCGCACCGAGGACGTCCACCCGTTCGCCGCCGATCGCGCGCGGCTGCAGGAGGTCTGCAAGGTCCCGGGCGCGCGCAGCGTGCCCTGGTTCGAGCTGCGCACGGTCAAGCACCTGCTCAACGCGCACGTCGAGCGCACCATCAACGACCTGCCCTCGGGCACGCTCTTCGACCTGATCGTGGTCGGCGGCAAGCCGCGCAACGTCTTCGGCAAGCTCACCTCGGCCAACGACGGCTCGAAGCAGACCGCCGTCACGGCCCTCGAAGAGGCCAAGCCCGAGACTGCCAACGACGTCTTCACCGCCCTCGAGTCGGCGCTCGACATCGCCGGCCGCAAGGACTCCGTGGCCTGGGACGTGGGCCCCGAGGAGATCCTCTACGCCATCGTCGCCCTGCCCTGGCTCAGCGAGCAGAGCGATCCCGCGGTGGTGGCCGCGGCCATCGCCTTGAAGGCCCGCCTGCGCATGGTGCCCATCACGATGGTGGGCCTGGGCGAACACCCCTACGAGTTGTGCCAGACCCTGGCGGAGGCCACGGGCGGTACCTACGTGAACCTGTCGAAGTAGACGCCAGCCCGGGGCAGCAGGGGGGCCGGGGGGCAGGCAGCCGGGGGCCCAGGGACGCCCCCTGGGCGGCCCGCCGTGGGCCCCGGGGGTATGCTGTATCAATCGCATGCTGGAGTCCCGCCATGGCGCCTAGCTCTCGCTTCCTTGCGCTGCCCGTCGTGTTGGCGCTTGCCCTTCCCGCCTCTGCAGGTGATCCCCCGCCGGCCGCGCCCGCTCCCGTCCCGGCAGCCCCGGCCGCGAAGATCGCCGACGACGCGCTGGCGGCCCAGGCCGTGACGGCTTTCAAGGAAGCCTGGAAGGCCAAGGGCCTCAAGGGCGACGAGCGGCTCGTGCAGCGCGACTGGGCGCTGAGCGAGCTGGTGAAGGTGCAACACCCGCTCGTCGTGGCCGAGCTCGGCGAGGTGGCGCGCAGCGGCGACGGCACCTTGCGCACGCTGGCCGTGATCTATCTCGGCGACCAGAAGGCGCTGCCAGCCCTCGCGGGCGAGCAGGTGCTGCTGGCCTTCAAGAAGAACGGCGACGACACCGTGCTGCTGCTCTCGGCGCTGCAGAGCCTGGCCTCGCTCAAGTACCTGGGTGGAGCCCAGCTGTTCAGGGATGTGCTGCGCAGCGAAGACTTCGTGATCAAGAAGGCCGCGATCGTGGCGGTGGGCCAGCTGGGCGACGCGCGCCTGATCGACGAGCTGCTCAAAATCTTGGGCGTGGATCCCAAGCAGGCGCCCCCGGCGGCCGGCGAGGAAGAGAAGAAGGGCGGCAAGGAAGTCGTCGAAGAGGGCTACTCCTGGGAGGGTGCCGAGGCGGTCGTCGATCACGGCGACGCCGACAACTCCAAGGAGAACGCCGAGGCCAAGGCCAAGGCCGAGTCGCAGATCGCGCAGAACAAGGCCGCGGCCGCGGGCAAGAGCGGTGGGGGCGGTGGCGACGGCGGCGGCACGGGCGGCGGCCGCGGCGGCGCCGCGCGCAGCGCAGACGAGCTCAAGCCCCACGTGCTCAAGGCGCTGCGCTCGCTCACCGGCGAGACCTTCATGAGCAGCCGCGAGATCCGTTCGTGGCTCGGCTCCCACGGCAGCGCTCTCGAAGAAGCCAAGGCGAAGTGCGCGGCCGCCGAGCTGGCGCAGCGCGCGGCCGCCAAGAAGTAGGCGCACCGCGAGGCCGGTGTCGGGGCGCGTGGCTCCTCGAGGTCCCGGTCGGGGGCTACGTGGTCCCCCCCCCGCGCGGTCACTTGCTCAGGTCGAGGTAGGTGGCGCCGGTCTGCTTGGCGAGGACGATCATCATGTCGAACGGATGGGGCCCCACCCCGACGGAGTGGATCGGCACCATGCGGAGGCGGGCCTTGAGGCTGATCGTCGCACCCACCACCACCTGGTCCGTCACCTGCCCGTCCCAGGGCACGCTGCAGGTCATGAGGATCACCTCGTCCGGCCCCGACTGCCAGGCCACGGCATCGCTCGACCCCGAGGCGTCGAGCGCTTGGTTGAGCCCCTCCAGGGTGTCGAGCCCCTTCTGGATGTCGATCTCGTCGATCTCTTTCGCCGCCGCCGCCTTCGTGCCCGGGTTGGCCTGCGCGAGCTTTCCGAACACAGGGCGGATCTTTGTGGCCACGAAGACGACGTCGAAGAACGAGCTCCCCGCGGGGAGGTCGTCGATCAGACGCTTCGCGTGGCCCGCGAAGAACTGCTTCGTGCTGCGGATCTGGTACCAGGGCACGTCCCGCGCTCCGGGCACCTTGCAAAGCTCCTGCAGCCGTGCTCTGTCGCTGAACGGGTGGGCGACCTCGGTGCACGAACTCTCATCGAGCACGAGAACCACGCGGCGCCCGTAGATGGGGATCCCGCAGATGTACGGCGGGTAGGACCGATTGCGCTTCACGTCCTTCGCGGGCGTCCCGGCCGCGAGGCTCAACCACGCTGCGACGTCCCACCCGAAGTCCGCGAGCGAGATCCGCTCGAGGGCGGCGACCATGTCGGCCCGTTCTCGGCCCTGCGCAAGCGCGAGGGCCTCCACGAGCGCCGGGAGCATGGACTTCGGCTCGAGCCACGCGGGCGGTTTCGGCCAGTTCCACTGGCGCGTGACCGGATCCATGGTCAGCGTCCCGGGCATGTCTCTCAGACCACGTGCAGCCGCGGCGCGCACCTGCCAGTCCTTGCTCTGAAGCAGGCCCAGGAGGACCGGCACGGCCTCCCGAACCTGCTTCCTCCCCAGACCGAGCGCGGCCTGGGCCGCGGCGGGGGCGTCCTTGCCCTGAGCGACCTCGAGGAGCACCTCCTTGCCGGCCTCCCCTGGATGGTCGGCGAGGGCGAGGAGGGCCCACGTCTTGCGCGGTCCCTTCCCCTCGCGGACAGCGACGGCGAGCGCGGCCAGGGCCTCCGCGCTCTCGAAGCGCGCGAGCGCCTCGATCCCGGCCAGGACAACGGCGGCGTTCGACTCCCTCACGAGCGCAAGGAGGCACTCCTCCACGGAGGCCGCCTGGTCGAACGTGTCGAGGAGGAAGTACCCCTCGCGCCTCGCCTGCCACTCCTTCTGGCGCTGGCTCGCGCGGAAGGAGGCCCGGGCCTCGCCCCACGCGTCGGCGCTCGCCTCGGGTGCCGTCCCCAGCAGGGGCACGAGCATGACGATCAGCAGGAGCATCCAGCGCATCGACCTGCCCCCTACCCTCGACCCGTCCACTGGCACCTCGTAGCCACCTCTCGCCCCGCGCCTGACGAGCCTCGAACCGTACGGGAAGTGCGTCGCCCGGGCGAGCAGCGACAAGGACAGCCTCTAGCCAGAATTGGCATGACGGCGACGAATCCGACGACTACTTCTTCGCGGCCTCGGCGGCCTGGCGGCGCTCCTCGGCGTCGAGGGCCTTCTTCTTGGCGAGGATCTCCTCGCGGTGCTCGGAGATCCACGTCTTGACCTCGGCGGTTCCCTTGAACTCCACGCCGGTCAGCTTCTTGAGGGCCACCTTGATGTAGGGGATCAACTCCTCGGTCGTCCGAGTGGCCGCCCCTCGGGGTCCGGCCGCCGGCTCGCTTCCCGCGCCGCTGCCGCTCTTCCCGCTCGAGTTCCTGGCGGTGTCGCGAGCTGCGGCGGCCGCCTTGGCTGCCGCCTTGTTTTCGGCGATCTTCTTGTCCGCCACAGCCTGGCCGGTTTTCTGGTCGTCGCCGCCATCGGCGCTGGCCACGAACATGTCCACGCCTTCCCAGGAGTAGCCCTCCGTCTCGGTCTCCTTGCCGCTGCCGTTCTTCTTCTCCGGCTCGGCCGGCGCGGGACTTCCGTCGTTGTCCGTCGTGACCACGACCCCGACCATCCGCAGGAGGTCCTCGATGAGGCGCATGTCGCCGATGCTGCCCACGGTCAGGATCGCGGTCTTCTTGAGCGCGAAGTCCTCGTCCTTGAGGAGCACCTTGAGGGCGTCGCGCGCGCCGAGGTACTTGAGGCTGGCCAGGCTCTGCAGAGCGGACATGACGATCACGGGGTCGTTGGCGTCCTTCTTCATCGCCGCGGCGACCTTGGACCCCGCTGCCCCGGGGCACGCCGTCTGCTCGCCGAGGTAGATCACCGCGAGCGTGCGGAGAATCTCCTCGGGGTCGTGGGTGACCCGAGCGAGGGCCTCGACCACCTCGCGGTGCTGGACCTGCGCCACCTGGTTCATTGCGAAGTCTCGTTGGCTCGTCTTCTCCTCGCCCTTCAGCCCCTTGGCCTTGAACTGCTCCTTGAACCTCTCAAGCGCCAACGCGACCTCTTCGTCGGAGGCGATCTTTGGCGGCTGGGCCGCGACCTTGGGCGGTTCGGCCGCGACCTTGGGAGGCTCGGCCGCGACCTTGGGAGGCTCGGCCGCGGGCTTGGGATCCTCCGCGGTGGCGACGCCGCCCCAGGCGAGCAGAGGTGCGAACAGAGCGGTGAGAGTCCACGACAATTGGCGCATGGGAACCTCAATAGAACTGCGGGAGCATGTTACCGAGTCCCCCCCGCAGATGCCGCGCGGTTTGAAGGCTCGCCACGGGGAATCTCGCCGCCCCATCACGAGGTCTCCACAATCGACGTAAGCATCTGCACTGCAATGAGATACGCATGCGACCAGAGACTGCTTGCTCGTTGCTCGCCCGTCCTCGCCTGCCGCCTCGATCCGCTCGTGGGCGGTCTTGGGGGCCGTCGGGCCTTGGACCGCGCCGAGTTCGATGGCCTCGCCTACCACCTCAGGCTCGTGTGGTGGATCAACCGTGACCCGCTCGCCGTGCTCGTCGCGCACCGCGATCACGGCCACGGCGCGGTGCGTCAGGTCGAGCGCGCCGCCAAGAAGTAGGCGGCTTCGCCGCCCTATTTCGCCCGCGGTTCCTCGAGGTTGCGCTCGGGGGGAACGTAGTCGCCGGCGCGCAGGGTCTTGACCATCGCCACGAGGCTCGAGGCGGCGTTCTCGACCTCGCGCTGGAAGGCCGTGTCCTTGTCGAGGTCGGCGTGGCTCGTGGCGTAGGCGCCGTAGTAGCCCACGTAGCGGCCGAGGCTTGCCAGCGGGCCTGCCTGGATCAGGCCCATGTCGCTCAGCCAGGCCGTGAGGTTGCTCGTGAGCCCCTCGACGCCCGCCGCGTCGCCGTGGACCGCGACGGCGAAGGCGCGACCGGCCAGGTGCTTGGGGTAGTGCCAGCCGGCGAGCTCGAGCGCCTTGGCCCGCACGGGGTCCTTGCCCCCGGTGAGCGTCGGGTCGGGGTTGCCGCCGTCGGCGCACACGAGCCGATCGATCATCAGCTTGAGCACGCTCGGGGCCTGGTACCAGTTCACCGGCGTCACGATCATCACGCCGTGGGCCGCCACCCAGCGCGGGTAGATCTCGGCCATCCAGTCGCCGGTCTGTCCCAGCGCGTGGTTGGGGTAGCAGGAGCAGGGCCAGTTGCACAGCGGCATCGCCGTGCTCACGCAGGCCTTGCAGGGGTAGATCGTGCGGCCCATCTCGCTCGTGAGCCGCGAGAGATCGAGCAGGTCAGCTTCGAAGCCCTTGGTCTTCTCCACGACCTCCACGGCGCGCTGCGCCAGCCGGTAGGACTTCGACATCTCCCCCGGGCAGCTCTGGTCGCTGCGCGCGGAGCCGTTGATCACCAGCACGCGTGACGGTGTGCGCGGCTTCTCGTGGCGTGCCTGCGCCGCACGGATCGCCGCGCGCGTGGCGAGCCACTCCTCGCTCAGCTCCATCGCCGGGACCGCAAAGCCGCGGCCGGCCCGGCGCGTGCGCGGGCTCTTGCGGTAGGCCTCGTACGCCTCGTAGGCCTTCTCTTCCAGCGCGCGGAGCGCGGCCCCCACCTGCTGGTAGGCGGGATCGTAGAAGCGCTCCCGGAAGCGCTCGCCGAAGACCTCGCGCGACAGCGTGACGTCGTCCATGCCCTTGCGCGGCTTGGCGCGCGCGGGCAGCCGAGGCGGTCGGGCGGGGTCGTAGGCGTGGCTCATCGATGCGTCCTTGGCGGCTGCCAAGGACCACGATGCACCGGAGCCACGCCTACGCGCAAGGCCGCCGTTCGAGGCGGCCCTTCGAGGCGGCCTTGCGCGTGGAGATCAGCGCTTCGCGGTCGCGGTCGTCACGCGCGGCTGAGGCAGGGGCTGCGGCCGCGGCCTCTGCACGCGGAGCACCAAGCCCATGCCGGTGCTGATCTGCTGGACGGTGGCCCGGCGGCCGCCCTTCCAGACGAGGGTGCGGTTCTGATGGGACGTGGACCACGTCCCGGGATCGTTTCAGGTCGCGCCTGCGCACCAGGTGAAGACCTGGCCGTTGGGCGCGCTGCGCGTAGCCGTCGCGTTCCAGCCCGGGGGGCAGGAATCGCCCGCGAGGGCCACGTTCGTACCCGTTGCCAAGACCAAGGCCACGAGGCCTCGTGCCGCCCAGCGGCCGATCGCCGTGTGGGTCATCAAATACTGTCTGTTCGTCAAAGGCTGCCGTTTCCGGGCGCACCCTGCCAGGAGGCGCCGCGTTCCCGTAGCTCAAAGCCTGCTGCCTGCCAACAGGGCCATCGACCACGCGGAGGACGGGACTTGAGCCCCAACCGCGGGGCCCGCCATGGGCCCGCAGGGGCGGCCAGATGGGCTCCCGGGGGCGGAGGCGTGGGTACGCTGGTGGATCGGCCGAGGGGGGTCCCCTCCCGCCCCCCCGGCCCCCCGAGGACCTCCCATGGCCACCTCCCTCGCCGCTCTACGCCCGTTCGCGCGCCTGCTGGCGACCCTCGCCCTGGCGCTCGCGCCCACGCTGGCTCTGGCAGGTCCGGCGGACACGCGTGTGGGCGAGACGCGCGTGGTCTACGCCGCGACCGGCACCCCGCTCAAGGCCGAGCCGGCGGCGAGCGGCGCGCTGGTGGGCTCCTTGCCCGCGAACACGCGCGTGGTCGTGCTCGAGGTGAAGCTGCCCTGGGTCAAGGTCGAGGGCGCGGCGCCGGGTCAGCCCGCCATCCAGGGCTGGCTGCGCGCCTACCAGGCCGTCGAGCCCTCGGCGCTGGCCGGTACGCCGCCGCCCGCACACGTGGACGACCGCAAGGCCGCCCAGGTGAGCCAGCAGCAGGCGGCCGCGGCGGGTCGCCAGTTCACGGCCGACACTGAGCAGCGCTACCAGGGAGCCAACCCCAACCTGAGCGCGGCCTACCAGCAGGTGAACGAACTGGAGCAACTCAGCGGTCAGATCCAGCCCGGCGACAGCATCGAGTTCGTCATGGACGGATCCATCGGGCGTAAGGGCTGCGACTACGTGCTGCCGGCGCGGCTGCCCCCGAGCCCGCCGCCCGCGGCCGCCGCGCGGCGTGGGGGCGGAGGCAACCCGCTCAAGGGCCCGTTGGGCGGCCTCTTGAAGGAGGGCTTGAAGAAGGGCGGCGTGGACGATCGCCTGGTCGAGGGCGCGCTGGCCTTCGCCAACGCGATGGTGGAAGCCCAGACCGCGCAGCTCAAGAAGCAGTTCAACCACGATCAGGAGTACTACCTGGGTCGCGCCGTGGCCGCGCAGGCCATCGCGCGCTACGGCGTGGAGCCCAACCAGGAGCTGCGCCGCTATGTGCGCCGCGTGGGCGACGCCATGGTGCGCGTCTCTTCGCGCGTGCCCGCCAACTACGGCGGCTACCACTTCGAGGTCCTGAACAGCGACGAGGTCAACGGCATCTCCGGCCCCGGCGGCTACGTGCTCGTGACCCGCGGCGCCGTGCTCGCCTGCCAGACAGAAGACGAGCTGGCCGGCATCCTGGCCCACGAGCTGGCCCACATCACGCGCCAGCACGCCGAGAAGGTGCTGCGCGGAGGCAGCAAGTGGCAGGGCGCCATGGGCGGCTTCGCCAAGGGCGTGGCGGCGGCCACGGGCCTGGGTGACGAGCGCTTCACCTCCGGCCTGGCGAACCTGTTCACCGAGGCGGTGGGCGAGATGGGCCGCGTCTCGGCGGACCACTCCTACGGCCCGGCGCTCGAGAACGACGCCGACCGCGAGGGCACCTACCTGCTGCACGACGTGTTCTACAACTGGTACGCGCTGCGCGACGTGCTCGACTCCCTGGCCCACACGGGCCACGCCCACGGCGGCTCCACGCACGCCTCGCCCGCGCAACGCGTCGCCCAGCTCGACGTCATCCTGCCCCCGCTGGGCCTCTACCCGGATCGCCCGGGCGTGGTCTACGAGCGCCTGCTGCGCTTCAACGGGGTGCTGGGGCGTCCGGCTCCGACGCCGCCGGCCGAGAAGCCGGCCGCGCCGCCCGCTGCCCCCGTCGCGCCGCCGCCGGCGCCCTTCGCCCCGCCGCCGTCCACCTTTCCGCCCCCGCGCTAGGCAGCGTCCACGCTCGCCCATGACCGCCGGCCACCCCCGCGCGTTCTCGCTCAAGGGCCCGGCCCGCCTGCTCGTGGGGGCGGGCCTGGGCGTGATCCTGGCGCTGCTCTTGTGGATCGCGCGCGGCACGACGCTGGTCGAGAAGCAGGAGCTGGCGCTGCTCGACGTGCGCATCCGCCACGCCGCGGGCGCCCAGGCCCCGACCACCGACATCGTGCTGATGCAGGTGAGCGACGCCGACATCGAGGCCGTGGCGCGCGACCTCAACACACCTTGGCCCTGGCCGCTGGACACCAACGCCACGATCATGCGCACGCTGGCCGACGCGGGCGTGCGCGGCGTGCTGATCGACGTCTACCACCTCGACCGCGGCACCGGCCAGGACGACGTGCCGGAGCGCGCCGATCGGCTGGAGAAGGACGCCGAGCGCCTTGATGTCGAAGCGGGCATGGCCGAGGACTACGCCGCCGAGCTCAAGCGCATCGGGCGCGTAGCCCTGGCCTACGAGCTCGTGAGGGACGCTTCCTACGCCCCGAGGGCCCGCCAGGAGGCCGCGCAGGAGAAGCTCGGGGCCGAGGGCCTCGTGGCCGTGCCCGGCTCTCCCCGCAGCCGCGAGGCGAACTTGCCCGTGCGGCGCGTGATCGCGGGCGCGGCGCGCCTGGGCTTCGCCAACGTCGAGGTGGACGCCGACGGTGGCGTGCGCCGGGCCGCGCCCCTGGCGCGCCTGGGCGATCAGACCGTCATGAGCCTGCCCGTGGCCGCGGCTTGGGCTCTGGGTGAGGCGCGCGTCGAAGCCGGCGCGCTGCGCGTGGGTGGCCGCGCCATCCCCTTGGCCTCCGACGGCACCTTCCTGATCGACTACCGTGCCCCCGCGCGGCTCGGGGCCTACCGGCGGGTGGCGCCCACCACGGTCTTGAAGTGGGCCTCTGAGCGCACGCCCACCGGCGAGCTGCCGCCGGAAGCCCAGGCCGCGGTGGGGGGCAAGATCGTGGTCTGGGGCGTGAACGCCGCCGGCCGCACCGACCTCGTGCCCACGCCCATCGCCGCCTCCCACGATGGTCCCGAGGTGCAGGCCACGGTCCTCGACAACCTGCTCCACGGCGGCATGCGCGTGCGCGCGCCCTCCGGCGTGAACCTGGGCTTCACCGCCCTCGTGGCCGCGCTGGTGGGGCTGTGCTCGATGGCGCCCCGCGGCAAGGTGTGGCCGCACGTCCTGGCGCTGCTGCTGCTCGCGGGCGCGGTGGGGGCCGCGCAGGCGGCCTTCGCCGGCGGTCTGGCGCTCGACCTCTTCACGCCGCTGCTGGCCGGCGTGCTGGCCTGGCTCTCCACCACGGCGCTCAAACTGCTGACCGAGGGCCGCTACAACCGCTGGCTCGAGGGGGCCTTCTCGCTCTACCTCTCGCCGACGGTCATCGAGGCCATCAAGGCGGATCCCAAGCTGCTCGCCCTGGGCGGGGTCACGCGCGAGATCAGCGTGCTCTTCAGCGACGTGGCGGGCTTCACGAACCTCTCCGAGAAGCTCACCCCCGCCCAGGTCGTGGTGCTGCTCAACGAGTACCTCACGCGCCACTGCGACGCCGTCTTCGCCCACGACGGCGTGGTGGACAAGTTCATCGGCGACGCCGTGATGGCCTTCTGGAACGATCCGCTGCCGCAGCCCGACCACGCGCTGCGCGCCTGCAGGGCGGCCCTCGAGGTGCAGGCGTCGCTGCCCGGACTCGAGCCGGTCTGGCGCGCCATGGGCCTCAAGGAGTTCACGGTCCGCATCGGCCTCAACGCGGGTCCGGCCGTCATGGGGAACATGGGCAGCCGCCAGCGCCTGTCCTACACGGCCATGAGCGACACGGTCAATCTGGCGAGCCGGCTGGAGAGCGCCAACAAGGCCTTCGGCACCTCGATCCTGATCGGCGCGAGCCTGCGCGCGCAGGCAGGCGCGGCGATCCTCGCCAAGCCCCTGGCGCGCCTGGTGGTGGTGGGCAAGGCCGAGCCTGTCCAAGTCTACGAACTGGTGGCGCTCACGGAGCGCGCCGACGACCGGCAGCGCCGCCACGTGGAGGCCTTCACCCACGCGATCGAGGCCGCGCGCACCGGTCGCCTGGTCGCGGCCCGCGCCGCCTGGCGCGACGCCCTGGCGCTCGCGCCGGAGGACGGCGCCTGCGCCTGGCTCGAGAAGCTCCTCGCGCGCCTGGAGTCGGGCGCCGAGGCGAGCCCCTGGTCGGGCCTCTACGCCCTCAGCAGCAAGTGAGGACCAGCTGGCTCGCCCTGGCGCTCGCCTGCGCCGGCATCCTCGCCTACGTGCTGCTGCTCGGCGTGCCCTGGGTGCGTTCCACGGGCGCGCCGGCCTTCGTCGCGTTGGGCGTGGCGCTGCTGCTGGCGGGCTCGGCGCTGCGGCGTGAGCGACGCGCGCGCACGTTCGTGCCCGCCGGGCTCACCTTCGTGCTGGCCCTGGCCTTCCTGTGGCTGTTCTTCGTCGTGGCGCGCTTGCCGGCCTCGACCACCTTCGAGCAGCTCGAGCGCGCGCCGGACGTCAAGCTGGCCAGCCACGAGCTTCCGGGAGCCAGCGCTTTCAAGCTCTCCCAGATCGCGCAGGAAGGTCCGCTGCTGCTGGTCTTCTTCCGTGGGCACTGGTGACTCACCTGCCGTGCGGAGCTCGGTGAGCTCCGGAGCGTGCACGATGCCCTGGCGCGTCGCGGGGGTCAGGTCCTCGCGGTGTCCAGTGACGAGCCTGAGGAGGCGGTGCGTCTGCGCCACGACCTCGACCTGCCATTCCTCGTCGTGAGCGACCCGGGTGCGAAAGCGGCGGCGGCGTTCGGACTGCTCCACGAGCAAGGGGGGCCGGGGGGGAAGGACGTCGCGCTCCCGGCGCAGGTGCTCCTCGACCGAGACCTGAAGATCCTCTGGCGCCATGTTGCGCGGCGCATCCAGGATCGGCCCGCGCCCGACGACGTCCTCGCGGCCATCCGCCAGCGCTTGGGGCCCTGACGCGGGTGACGCGGCTTCCTGGATCTGCTCAGGTCCAAGGGCCGCATGGATCGGCGGTGTCCCAAGTTGAATGTCAGAATTCGAACTGGGGCACATCGGGGCGCTGGATGGGGTGCGGAGGGCCGCCGCGGAGGACGCCGTGTAGTCTTCCTACATCAGGACGACGCGGTGGCCCGAGCGCCCCCAGCCCAGCGCCCCGAGCGACCGCTGGAGCATCAAACTAGGACAGCACCCATGGATCGCCTGCCGCCGCTGGCCCAGGTCCCGCTCGAGGCTCTCGAGCCGGCCTTCGAGGAGCGCGTGCGCGCGGCGCCCCGGCTCGAGCAGGATCGCCTGCTGGCCGAGGCCGATCTGCTGCGCATCGAAGACGACGACACCTCGTCGTGGCGCGCCCTGACGGTCTACCGCGCTCTCGCCGGGCGGCTCGCGGAGGGCGGTCCGATCCACCTGGACCGCGCCGCCTGGACCTGCCGCGAGGATCCCTCCCGCGACGCGGTGGAGGCCCGGATCGCCACGCTCGCGCTCGGGCACCCCGGCGAGGACGAGCAGCTCGACGCCGCCTGCACCCTGGCCGCGTGCGAGTGGCTGGCCGGCGACTTCATCGGCGCCGAGCGGCGCTTGAAGGAGCTGCTGCCGCGCGTGCGCGGACGCGAGGACCGCCTCGAGCTCCAGGTCTACTACGGGCTCGCCACCCTCTACTCCTGGCAGCGTCGCGAGCTCGAGTCGCTGGCGCTCGCGCGGCGCGCGCAGCAGCTGGCCGACCGGCACCCCGAGCTCCATCCCGTCCAGCACGCGCATGCCTCCTCGGTGCTGGCTGACGCCTACCGCAGCCTCGAGGACCCCGAGGGGCTCACCAGCACGGCGCAGCGCATGCTCGCGATCAGCACGCGCATGAGCGAGCCGGACGCCGGCCGGCTGCGCCGTCAGGCGCACACCATCGCGCACGAGGCTGCCATGCTGCACGGCGACCTGGCCGCGGCGCGTGACCACCTGGGAGCCGCGCTGCTCGAGCAGGCGCGTGACCTCAAGACCGCCGGCTACACGGACCGCGGCCTCACCTACTACGAGGCGCGGCTCGCGCTGCGCTTGGGCGACCTCGAGAGCGCGGCGCCGCACATCGAGCAGCAGCGCGAGCAGGCTCAGGCGCACCCGACTGTCTGGCTCACCTGGAGGCTCTTGACCGTCGAGCTTGCGCTGCGTCGGGGGCACCAAGCGCAAGCCTGCGAGCTGGTGGCCCAGGCGCTCGAGCGCATGGCCGAGCCCGCCGTGCGCGCGCACCTGGGCACGGGCCGGCGCCTGCGCCACGCCGAGCGCCTGGGCGAGCTGCTCGAGGACCTCGACGGCGAGGCGCACCTGACCGGGTTGGCCTACCGCGAGGCCGCCGACGCGGCCTACGACCGGCTGCGTGAGCTCGAACGCGCGCATGCCGAGCTGCCGGAGCTGGCCGAGGTGACGGAGGCGGACCGCGAGACGCTGGCGCGCTACCGCACGCGCTTCGCCGGGCGCCACCGCGTGGTGCTCGAGCACCTGCGCGACATCCTGGTGGAAGCCCGCGCTCGCGGCGAGCTTCCGGCCTGGGCCACGGCCGCGCCCGGGGGCATGACCGCGGTCTGCGCCTGGTGCCGCAGCGTGCGTGGTACCGACGGCCGCTGGCTGCCCCTGGGCCACTTCGTCACCACCAGCGGGCCGCACCTCACCGTCACCCACGGCATCTGCGAGGCCTGCCGGACGAGCGTGCGCGAGGACGGGGGCGACTGAGGCCGGGGCGGGGGGCGCCGCCCCCTGCGACTACGCTAACGTCCGACCGTCCACCCGCCGATACCGAAGACGAGGCATGCTCCACGCCCGCCGAATCACGCTGCTGCGCCTGTGCGCCATGGCCGGGCTCGTGCTGAGCGCCTTGCTCACGTACGACAAGCTGAACCCCGAGCGGGCCTTCTGCCCGCTCGCGGAGGCCTGCAAGCTGGCCGGCGAGAGCCCCCTGGGCAACATCGCCGGCATCCCCACCAGCGTGCTGGGCCTGGGGGCTTTCGGGGGCCTGTTCCTGCTCACCCTGCTGCCCATGGGCTGGGCGCGCAGCCTGCTCAAGCCCGCAGGTCTGCTGGCGGCCGTGGCCGGCGCGATCTTCTTCGCCTACCAGGCCCTGGAGCTCGAGGACTACTGCCCCCTGTGCCTGGGTGCCGACGCGGCAGGGCTCCTCTGCGGCGTGATCACGCTCACGTGGCGCGAGACGTCGGGGCGCAGGGCGCGCGGTGGGGGTGAGAGCGGGGCGGCCCGCGTCGCCTGGACCTTCGCGGCCGTGCTGGCGGTGACGGTGCCCTTCGCCTGGCCGCGCGCGGCGCACGAGGCCTACGAAGAGATCACGCCGGCGACCGACGTCTTCGACGACGAGCCCGAGGCTGCGCTCGACCCCGAGGCCATGGCGTCGGCGAAAGCGGTCCCGCCCCCCCGGCCCCCCGCCTCCCTGCCTGCGGCGCCGGTCTCACGCGTGCCGCCCGGCTCGCGACTGGGCATCCCGCCGCGGCCGGGCGACGTGACGCCCAACGTGCCCACCTGGCCCGCGAGCGCGCCACGCCCGTCGAGCGCGCCGCCGCCCGTGGCTGTGTCGGCGCCCGTGAGCGTCGCGCCGAGCGCGCCCCCGCCTCCTCCTCCGCCGCCGCCCGCGAAGCCCGAGCTCACGGTGGTGGAGTACCTGAACGCCTACTGCCCGCATTGCCGCGCGACCCACGCGCGGCTCGAGAAGGTGATCGCCGAGATGGGTGTGCCGGTGCGCCGGCGCCGCGTCTACACCTGGGCCACGGACGACTACCCCGCCTGGGCGCGCGCCTGCGCGTTGGCGCAGTCGCTCGGCCTCGAGGAGCGCATGTTCGAGGAGCTCCTGCGTTCGCGGGGCCCCGATCTGCGCGAGGTGCAGGGCGCGGCACAGCGTGCGGGCCTGGATCCGCAGGCCCTGGCCGCGGCCTTGCGCGATCCCGCTCCGCCCCCGCGCCTCGTGAAGGACCGCCAGCTCTTCCTCGCGGCCGGTCTCAAGGGCCTGCCGACGCTCGACATCGGCCGTCGCCGCCTGATGGGGGAGCAGAGCGAGGCCGAGCTGCGCTCGGCCCTCGAGGCGGCGCGTGCCCTTCTTGCCCCACCCCGGTGAGTAGGGGGGGGCAGGCACTCGCTACTCACCCGCCTTGACGTCCTCGCGCCGTGCGCGTGCGCATCCGGCGCGAGGCCCCTGGGAACGCCAGGCTCCAGCTTGGCTTTTGCCTGCCGGACGGTGCCCGCCCTCTCCCTCGCCCCCGCAGCCCCCTGAACCCGTCCCCTCACGCCCACTTCCCGCCTGCAGCACTAGACTTGACCGCGCCTTCCTCCCGCGCGTTGCCTAGGGTCCTCCCCGATGACGAAGCACCTGTCTCCGCCGCCGCCCGCCGTCGCGCCGGACGTAGAGATCCAGGCGCTGGGCCTGGTCAAGTCCTTCGGCGAGCAGGTCGTGTTGCAGGCGATCGACCTGGCCATCCGCCGCAGCGAGATCGTGGCCATCGTGGGCGCGAGCGGCTCGGGCAAGACGGTGCTCATGCACTGCCTGTGCGGGCTGATCCCCACCTCCGGCGGTCAGGTCTGGGTGCGCGACCACTCCACGCCGGCAGCCCCGCTCGTGGAGCTCAGCGGCCTCTCCGACAGGCGCCTCGACGACGTGCGGCTGGCCTGGTCGGTGGTCTTCCAGCACAACGCGCTCTTCAGCGACACCGTCTACGCCAACTGCGCGCTCTGGCTGCGCGAGAACCTGCGTTGGCCCGAGGAGAAGATCGAAGCCCGCGTTCGCCACGTGCTCAAGGAGACCGGCCTCGACGTGGAGGACGTCCTCTACAAGCAGCGTCAGGCGCTCTCCGGCGGCATGTCCAAGCGTGTCGCCGTGGCGCGCGCGCTGGTCCCCGATCCGGTCGTGGTCTTCTACGACGAGCCCACCACCGGGCTCGACCCGGTGAGCGCGGTCCAGATCCACGACCTGATCTGGCAGACGCACCACGCGCCCAACGCCCGCGGCCTGGCGCGCACCTCCGTGATCGTGACCCACGACCGCGACCTCCTGCGCCGCGTCCACCCCCGCGTGATCATGCTCGACGGCGGCCGCATCTGCTTCGACGGCCCCTACGCCGAGTTCGCGGCCTCCACCACCGGCGCCGCGCACCTCTACCTGCAGCAGATGCCCGCCCTTCACGCGCGCGACCCCGCCTCCATCGCGCCCTTCTCGCCCGCGCCTCGTTCTCCGGCCCTTCCCGCCACGCCCTCTCGTTGACCCCACCCCCCCGGCCCCTACAATCCCCCCCTCTCACCCACGCGGGGGTGTAGCTCAGCTGGTTTAGAGCGCCGGCCTGTCAAGCCGGAGGTCGCGGGTTCGAGCCCCGTCACTCCCGCCAATCTCTTTGCCCGTGGATGCACTCCCTTGCCCCCATTTGGGGCCTTCCGAGGGGTAGCGCTCCGGGCCTCGGTTGAGGCAACGCGAGGGCCTACGGGCGAGGAAAGGGCAGCAGACTGCAACAGCCCGCGGGACAGTCCCTCGCCCCCCACGGCGAGCGGAAGGGCCGCCGAGGCAGCGCCCGGGACGACGCTGGGCAGGCTCTCCACGGCTCCGCGCGTGTCCATCGCGTTGAGGGAGGTGTAGACGCCCATCGTGAGGTCGATCTTGGAATGCCGCGCGAGGGCTTGGGCCACGCGGGGATGCA
>JANOFW010000140.1:0-6367 GCA_031413835.1 Planctomycetia bacterium | reverse complement strand
CGCCGGGTGCTCCCTCCACGACGCGACCGGTCCTACCCACGGGAGCGCAAGGGCTACGGCAGCACCTACAAGACCCGGAAGAAGCCCCGTGCGGCGTAGCCCTAAGTCACCGGCATTGGGGTCAGGCACCAACTACTCACCCCGAGTAGCCGGGGTCAGGCACCAACTACTCACCTAGAGGCGCGCTCCGCGCGCCTGGCGTTCAGTCGGCCGCGAGGCCGCCCGCGGAAGGTGAAATCGCACGCCGCAGCGGATCCTCGTTGATCGGAGGAGGCGGGGCCGTGGAGCCCAGGATGACCACCACGGTGCCGTTCGAGCGATCGAGGCGGCAGGCGGTGACGGGGTCGGCTCGCTCGCCGACGTTGCCCACCGGGAACATCTCGATGACGCCGTCGTCCACGGCACGGTTCATCAGCTCGCGCTTCAAGCGCGGGTCGTCCGTGCCGCAGTTGTGGCCGGCGAGCACCTTGTTCACCAGGTAGCGCACGCCGACGAACGGCAGGCGCTGCTCGAGCTCGTCGATGAGCTTGACGAAGGGCGCCCAGTCGTAGGCGCCGAACTCGATCTCGTAGCCCAGGATGGGCGTGGGGTGCGGCTGACGACCGGCTCGGTAGGGCCGGGAGCCCGCGTCGTCTGCGCTGCCCGAGCCCAGCGCGCCCGACCACGACGGACGCGGCGCGGCGTAGGGTGCGGCGGGCTGCTCGGCAGCCTCGGGCGAGCGATCGCGCGGCGGCGCCGGCTCGGCCTGCGCGCCCGCGAGCACGTCCTCGAGCAGCACGAAGCGGTCGGCCTCGCCGCGCAGCTCCTCGTCCACGGCGGCCGTGCACGAGATGATGGTCACCTCGCTGCCGTCGGCCCGCAGGGCCTGCACCAGCGGCAGCAGCGTGGGGTCGCTGGTGACGAGCAGGAAGGCCTCGGGCTCGTCGCCGGCGAACATCGCCTGCAGCGCGTCCACGGCCAGCTGCACGTGCGAACGGTCCTCGCCCGAGCTGGTCGCGGGGACCAGCACCGGCAGCAGGCGCGCTGCGGTCATCTCGCGCGCGGCACCTCCCAGGCGCGACCAGTCGGCGTAGGCGCGGGCCAGCGTCACGCGCCCGACCTGGCCGGCGTAGCGCACCAGCGCCTTGGCGATCTCGCCGGGCGCCAAGGGGCCCCAGGCCGTCTGGTTCGCATCCTGCGCGCTGGAGTCCACCCCGGCCCCGGGCGCGGTGAGCCCCGCGCGCAGGTTGGCGACATCCACCAGCAGGGCAACGTGAGCGCGCACATCGGACATCGAAGGCTCCATGAGTCCACCCGCGCACGGGCCGTGGCGTGGGCCAACAAGGGTGAAGATGCACCCAGCCGCAGGGCCGTCTTCTAACCGGCTGCGGCGAGGCGTGTCCAGCGTTGCGCGAGAGCGTGTACGCTACGCCCGATGAATGGCCCCGCCGCGCGACCGCTGGAGGGCAAGACCGCGCTGGTCACGGGAGCATCGCGCCGCCTGGGACGGGCCATCGCGGAGCGGCTCGGGGCGGCGGGCGCCCGACTGGCGCTGCACGCGCACCGCGATCGCGCCGGCCTCGAGGCCACGGCGCGCCTCCTCTCCGCCCCCGGGGCCCCCGTCCTGACCCTCACCGCCGACCTGCGCGACGCCTCGGCCGCCGAGGGCCTCGTGGCGCGGGCCTGGGAGGGCCTGGGGGCGCTCGATCTGCTGGTGAACAACGTCGGGGTCCTGGAGCGCACCCCCCTCGCCGCGCTCGACGCCGAGGCCTTCGACCGCGCCATGGCCGTCAACGCCCGGCCCGTCTACCTGCTCTCGCTTGCGGCCGGACGGCGCATGAAGGCCCGCGGCCAGGGCGCGATCGTCAACGTGGCCTGCACCTCGGGCCTCAAGGCCTGGGGCGGCTACGTGCCCTACAGCGCCAGCAAGGCGGCCGTGGTGAGCCTCACGCAGGGTTTCGCCAAGGCCTTGGCGCCCGAGGTGCGCGTGAACGCGGTCGCGCCCGGGCCCGTGCTCGCGCCCGAGGGCCTCGACGAGGCCCAGCGGCGCGCCATCGCCGCGACGACCCTCCTCGGGCGCTGGGGCACGCCCGCCGACGTCGCCGAGGCCGTGCTGCTGCTGGCCACCCAGCCCTGGCTCACGGGCATCATCCTGCCCGTGGACGGGGGCCGGACGGCAAGGTAGGGCTGGACACCAGATTCGCGTGACCGCCCCGTGCGTCGTGGCGGAGGAGAGGTGGACCCGGTGCGCGCAGTGCGCACGGGGTCCGCTGGAGTCTTCCGATGCGTATCCACTTCCGCCCCGCTCCCACGAGCCGGCTGTGCCGGCTCGACGCTCCCACGAGCCGGCTGCGCCGGCTCGGCGCGCTCCTGGCCCTGGGGGGCTTGGCCCTCGCCTGGGCCGCGCCCGCCGGTCACGCCGACACCTGCTCGGCCTGTCCCGAACCCACCCTCGCCGATCTCGAGAAGCAGGCCGGCTTCGAGCTGACCTCGCGCACCGACGACGACGGCCAGGCCCACACCGACTACGTCGTCACCGACGGTGGCGAGTGCTCCTACAGCGTGAGCGTGCCGCCCCTGGTGACGATCGGCAAGACCTGGACGGTGCTGCGCGGCAGCGGCACGGTCTACAACTGCCCCTGGGGCGACACCTCCACCACCGTCACGATCTCGATCTCCGAAGGCGACAGCAGCGAGTGGAAGGTCGAGGGCGAGGTCAGCGCGGAGGTCGCATTGATCGCGCTCAAGCTGGGAGGCTCGCTGGGAGGCAGCCTGGGGGGAGGGCAGGTCAAGGGCGAGGTGCGCACCCTCTCCCAGCACATCGGTGCCGCCTTCGGGCACGTGCTCGACTGGCACGGGCTGTTCGAGCTGGCCGACGTGACGCTCGACGGCCAGGTGGACGTGACGCGGCGTTTCGCCTGGTGGACGAAGAACGAGGCCACCGAGCACACCGTGCACCGCAAGGGCGACGTGCGCATGGCCTGCGGTGCAGAGAGCGTGCGCCTGACGCGGCGCGCCTCCATCGGCGCGATGTTCCACATCTGGGACGGCAGCTGCGACGCCAAGGTGACGCCGGTGGACCTGGGCACCTTCCCGCGCCCCAAGCCGCCGCCCGTGATCACGCCTCCGCCCACGCCCGTGCCCGTGCCCGTGCCCGACGAAGACCCGACCGATCCGCCGCCGTCGCTGCCCGTCCCGCTCGATCCCGATGCCCAGCCGTCCACGCCTCAGCAGTCCGCCGACCTGGACGACCCGCCGGCCGGCATCCCGCCCCTCACGCCGCTGGGCGATCCGAGCGCCCAGTCGCTGCTCGGCGGGGCGCAGATCGCCGAGGTGCCCCTGGCCGAGGCCGGGAACTGATGCGCCACGCAACGCTGTGCTCTGTGGCCCTCGCCGTCCTCGCGACGGCGGGGGCCTTCCTGTCCGCACCCGACGCGTGGAGCGGAGAGACCGAGCCGCTGCCGGAGGGCGTGCTCCCCTCCAACGGCTATCCGCCGATCGGGCCGGACCCCGAGGTCGTGCGCTCGGACGCCGACCTCGAGGCCTGGAGCCAGCGCGTGGCGACGGCCGCGGCGACGAGCCCCGCGGCGCAGCGACGGGCCGAGCTCTACCTCGGAGCGGCCGAGGCGGTGCGCTGGCTCGAGCGCGGCGCTGAGCGCCACCACGACTTCCTGCGGCGCGCGCTGGCGAGCCTGGCGGAGCGCGACCCGCTGGCCGCGCTCGCCCGACTGCGCCTCTTCGAGCTGGCCCTCGACGAGGCGGCGCCCCCGGAGGCCCGCGCCATGGGTGCTACGGCCTGGGCCTTCATCGAGTGGAAGGCTCCGCTCGACGCTACGCCGCTCGCGGCGCAGCGCTGGGCGCTGGCCAAGCGGGAGATCCACGCGCGCTACCCACCCACGATCGTGCGGCTGGCGCTGCTCGATGGCGACATCCTCAAGGCCGCCAGGTGGGCTCTCGCGATGGCCAAGTCGGCCAATCCACGCTGGGCCCAGAGGCCGGCCGAGCTCTGGGAGCGCGCGGCGATCCTCGCCTACCGCGTCGGTCGGCTCGACGTGGCGCGCTACGCCGCGCGTCTCGCGGCCGAGCGGGCCACCGATCCGGAGGCCCAGGCACGCCTGGCCTTCTGGCGCCTGCACCTCGAGCACGGACTGCTCTCCCCCGAGGGCATCCTCAGCCCCAACCAGAGCGCGCCCAAGCCGGGCTACCTCGAGGATCTCGAGGTCCTGCTGCGCGGCCTGGCCGGCAACCCGCACGTCGGGCCCTTCCTGCTCTCGGCGGCCTCCTCGGCGCTCCACGGTCGGGCCTACGAGACCGCGCTCGCGGTCTACCGCCGCGCGCTGGGCGATCCGGTGTTCGTGCAGGGGGCCTGGAGGCAGCCGGACTTCTGGGCCGGGCTCTTGCCGGCCGTCATGGCGGCGCTGGCGCTCGAGCGCTTCGACGAAGCGGAGGAGCTGCTGGCCATGGTCGAACGCATCGCGGGCGAACCGGTGGGCGAGGCCGACGGTCTGCGGGCCGAGATCAAGCTCAAGCGCGTGCAAGCCGCCGAACGCGCGAGCGCTGCGCCCCCCGCGCCCCCCCAGCCCCCCGAGCCCGAGCCGGCGCCACCTCCCCCGCCCGCCCCCCGCGAGCCCGGCCAGCTGCTCCTGCCGGACGCCGCAGCGCGCGCCGACCCTCAGGCGCCGCCTGCCGCGGGCGAGGGAGAGGTCGAGAGCGAGGGGGGCGCGGGGGGCGGCCTGTGGCCCTTCGTCGTCGCGGCGCTGGGCGCGCTGACGCTGCTGCTCCTGCTCCAGAGGCGCCGCCGCTGACCCCGGGGCCAGCAGAGTTGGAGGCGGAGGCCCCGCCGGAGGAAGATCCCGCCTCCCCTCGTGCGGAGTCTGGATGCCCGGCCCCTACCCCGAGCGCGTGGACATCGTCGTTGTCGGCGCGGGCGTGATCGGCGCCTCGGTGGCCTGGCATCTGGCCACGCACACGCGTCTGTCCGTGCTGCTGCTGGAGAAGACCGCCATCGCCGCGGGCTCCACCAGCCGCTCGGCGGCCGCTTTCCGCCAGCAGTTCAGCGCGGTCGAGCACATCAAGATGAGCCGCTACAGCGGAGCGGCCTACAAGCGCTTCCCCGCCGAGATGGGCGTGGAGCCGGTGTTCCACGAGAACGGCTACCTGTTCCTCTACCGCGAGGCCGAGGCCTTCGAGCAGGCCAGGGAGCGCGTGCGCTTCCAGCAGTCGCTGGGGCTCGCCGACGTGCGCGCGCTCACGCCCGCCGAGGTGGACCGCCTGCCGGGCCTCGCCGGCGCCTTCGCCATCGACGCGCTCGTCGGCGCCACCTGGTGCCCCTCCGACGGCTTCCTGCGCCCCGGCGAGATCGCCTCGGGCTACGCGCTCGCGGCGCAGAAGAAGGGCGTGGCCTTGCGCCAACAGGCCGAGGTGACCGAGATCGAGGTCCAGCACGGCCGCGTCTCGGGCGTGGTGATCAACGGCAGCCTGCGCGTGGCCTGCGGCGCCGTCGTGCTGGCGGCGGGCTGGTGGTCGCGCGCCGTGGCCGAGCGCGCCGGCGCTCCCATCCCGGTGGTGGCCGTCAAGCGCTACCTCTACGTCACGCCGCACTTCCAGCCGCGCCGCGTCGAGCACTTCCCGCTCGTGGTGGGCGACCTCGGTCCCTACGCGCGGCCCGAGAGCAACGGCCTCCTGATGGGCTGGGACGAGCGGCCCCTGCGTCCCACGGGCTCGGCGCGCTTCCCGCCGCCGCCGCAGGACGCGCCGCTGCTCGAGCGCGAGCAAGACGCCATCGGGCCGGGCTACGGCCGCGGCGTCGAGGACTACGGCATCGAGGTGCTCGCGGCCCTGGCCGAGTTCCTCCCCTGGCTGGCCGACGAGGGCGGCGTGCAGCACGCCACCTGCGGCTACTACGAGGTCACGCCCGACGACAAGGCGATCCTGGGCGAAGACCCGCGTCTGCCGGGCCTGGTCCACGCCTCGGGCTTCTCGGGCCACGGCATCATGCACGCCCCCGCCGCGGGCCGCGCCATCGCCGACCTGCTCGGCGGCGGGCCGCCCACCTTCGACCTCGCCGGCTTCGCGCTTCAGCCCCTGCTCGAGAACCGCCTGCGGCCCGATCCCGAGCGCATGGTGATCTGAGGCCAAGGGCCTGGCTGCCCGAGCCTCTTGTAGTACGATGTCGTACATGAAGACGATCTTGACCATCCGCTTGGACCGGGATCTCGAACGCCGGCTTGCCCGTCTGGCCAAGAAGGTCGGGCGCACCCGCAGCGATCTTGCGCGCGACGCGCTGCGTCGCGCGCTTGCCCAGCTCGAGTTCGAGCAGCTTCGACGTCGGGTGCTGCCCTTCGCCGAGGCGCGTGGCTACTTGACCGACGAAGACGTGTTCCGCGAC
>JANOFW010000139.1:0-4666 GCA_031413835.1 Planctomycetia bacterium | reverse complement strand
CGCCGCAAGCAGCGACGAAGCCGAGGCACGGGCCGGGCTCGAGGCGCTGGTCGCGCGCGGCGAGACCGCTCTACCTCTGCTCGTGAGCCGGGCCAAGCGGCTTGTCGCGGGCGTGCCCGCGGGTCACCTCGCTCGCGGGATGGACGTGCTCAGCGTGCTGGGCCAGCTCGGCCGCCGCGAAGCGACGCCGGTGCTGATCGCCTGCCTCGAGGCGCCCCAGGGTTGGACGCGCCACGCGGCGGCGAGCGCGCTGGCCGACTTGAAGGACCCGGCCGCGGCCGTCGCGCTCGCGCGTCAGCTGGTCTACGCCGGCGATCCGTTCCGTGCGCGCGAGTCGTGGGACTATCCTGGGACCACCGAGACGCAGATCCCGCCCGAAGCCTGGCCCACGGTCGAGTACTACGTCATCGACGTGGCGGCCGCCGATGCCTTGCTGGCCCTGGGGGCGCGGGGGGCGGCCGGCTGGCTGATCCGCAACACGCTCAATCCCGCGCGCCGCAACCTGCGGATCCGCGTTGCGCAGGATTCTCTCGATTCCCTGCGCCGGCACCTGCCGGCCGCGCCGCTGCCCGAGGCGCTGGTGGACGGCGGGCTGCCGCAGCGCTTCGAGGCCTTCGAAGCGCTCGATGCCTGGTGGAGGCTCCATCGCGGCGACGCCGACTTGCTGGCCACGAAGTTCCAACGCGACGACTCGGCCTTCCGCGAGGTCGGGCTCGCGTTGGCCACACGCCTCACGCAGCCCAAGGTGCTCGAGCTGATGATTGCGAAAGACGCCTGCGAGATCCTGGGCGCGGCCATCACGCCGGCGCTCACGCAGGTGGTGGGGGAGGCGAAGCCCGGGGCCCAGACCGAGCTGGCGCGCGCGCTGGCGCGCACCCGCGACCCTGCGGCCGCGGCGCCCCTGCTGGCGCTGCTGCGTGCGCGGCAGGGCTTCGTGCGGGCGGCCGCGGCCGAGGTGCTCGACATCTACGCGGGCCGCGACCCGGCGGTGGTGACGGCGCTCGTGACCGCGCTCGACGATCCCGACTGCGGCGTGCGTCTGGCGGCGATGAAGGGCCTGGCAGGAGCGCCCCCTCTCCCGAGCACCCTGGCGGCCGTCAACGCCCACGACGAGGCGCAGCACACGGCTCGCTGTGGCGCGGACGCGAACTTCGGCTGGGCGCGGACCACGGTGCTGCTGGTGCAGGAAGGCGCAGCCCACTGGCCAGCGGTCGAGCGAGGTCTCGTGCACACCGACCGCGTGGTGCGCCGCACCGCCTGGGATCTGCTGCGCACGGCCCTCGACCTGCCCGAGCACGTGTTCGACCCGCTCCCCGCGCCGGGCGCCCCAGGAGCGCGTCCGATCGACGCCGCTCGCGTGCGGCAAGCCCTCGAGCGGCGGAGGGCGCCATGAGCCGCGCGCTGGTCCTCGACGGCGTGGTCAAGCGCTTCGCCCGCGGCGGGGCCGTGCTCGACGGCGTCTCGCTGGCGCTCGGGGCCGGGACGACCCTGGCGCTCCTGGGCACGAGCGGCAGCGGCAAGAGCACCCTGCTGCGCATCGTGGCCGGCCTCGAGACCCCGGAGGCCGGTCGCGTCACCCTGGGCGACACGCTGGTGAACGACCCGCGCTCGCGCCTGCCGGCGCACCTGCGGCGCGTGGGCATGGTCTTCCAGGACCTCGAGTTGTGGCCGGATCGCACCACGGCCGACAACATCGCCTTCGGGCTGGCCGGCAGGCCGCGGGGGCGGGCGGCCCTCGAGCATCCGCGCGTGCGCGCGCTGGCGGCGCGGTTGGGGATCGAGGCTCTGCTCGCGCGCCGTCCCGACAGCCTCTCCGGCGGCGAGCGTCAGCGTGCGGCCCTGGCCCGCACCTTGGCGCCCGAGCCCGACGTGTTGCTGCTCGACGAGCCGCTGGCCAACCTGGACGCCGAGCGTCGGGCCGACCTGATCGGCCTGCTCGCGGGGCTCGCCCACGAAGGCGGGCCCACCACCCTGCTCGTGACCCACGATCCGGGCGAGGCCCTGGCCCTGGGCGCGCGGGTGGCCGTGCTGGCGGCGGGGCGCATCGCCGAGGAGGGCCCGGGCCAGGAGCTCTACTCGCGTCCGCGCACCACTGCCGCCGCCCGTGCGCTGGGTGCCGCCAACCTGGTGCCCGCGCGCCGCGAGGCGCGCGGCTGGGCCACGGCGCTCGGGCTCCTCGAGGCCGCCAGGGCAGACGACGCAACCGCGCGCTGCGTGCTCGTGCGCCCCGAGAACCTGCGTGTCGGGCCGGTCGGCGCGCGGGAAACCGACAGGCCCGGCGTCGAGGCTCTCGTGCGCGCCGTCTGGGCCTGCCCCCGGGACTTCGCCGTGCAGGCGCAGGTGGGGGAGCTGACGTTCGAGGGTCGCAGCGCCGTGGCCCTCGAACCGGGCCGACGCGCGCGCCTGAGCGTCGAGGGCGCGGTCGCCGGGCTCGACCTCGACCCTTCCATCCTGACCCCAGCCAAGGAACATGTCGCATGAGCATCGCCCTGCGCAGCACCTTGGGCCGGAGCCTGCTGGCTGGCGCCCTCGGGCTCAGCCTGGCCGCCTGCGGCGGTGAGCAGCCCCCGGCGCGCGCCCCCGGTCCGCTCAAGCGTCCCGCGGTGGCCCCGCCTGCGGGCCCCCTCCCTGGCGGCGTTCCTGCCGGGCCCGCGGACCCGGCGCTGCCGGTGTCGGGGTTCGTCAGCGCCGAGCAGTGCGGACGCTGCCACACGGAGATCTACGCCGAGTGGAAGGCCTCCTACCACGGCCAGGCGATGGTGGATCCGCTGTTCCTCGAGCTCAGCGCCGACGTCAACAAGGAGGAGTGCATCCGCTGCCACGCGCCGGTGCCCATCCGCGAGGTGGACTTCCAGACGCCCATCGCGCGCACGGAGCGACGCGAGGACGCCATCTCCTGCCTCTCCTGCCACCAGACCCAGGGCGGCATGGCCGGTCCCTTCGAGGGGCTTCGCGGCGCGTGCAACCCGATCTACGACCCCGATCAGCGCGACGTGGTGAAGATCTGCTTCGGCTGCCACAACCAGCACGACACGGGCAACGAGTGGCTCGCGGGCCCCTGGTCGCCCGAGGCGCCCGAGCCGCGCCAGAAACCCGCGACCACCTGCCTGGACTGCCACATGCCCGAGGTCGAACGACCGCTGGTGGTCGGCGGCCCCGTGCGCAAGGGGCGCCGCCACACCTGGCCGGGCGGCCACGACATGACCCAGCTGCGCAAGGCCGCCACGCTCGAGGTCGAGGTGACACCGCGACCCGACGGCGGACAGCGCGTGCAGGCCTTCGTGACGAACGTGGGCGCGGGACACTACATCCCCACCGACGCGCGCCATCGCTCCTTCGACGTCTACCTCAGGCTCTGGGACGCCGAGGGTCGCGTGATCCTCGATCCCCTGGACCCCAACCAGCAGGCGCAGGCGCAGCTCGCCAAGTACCGCAAGAACTACCGCGGCACGGGCCTGCTCGACACGCAGATCCCGCCCCTGGCACGCGTCTCGGGCCTGGGCGAGCTGTGGAAGGGCTGGCGCGACCTGCCGCCGGGCGCGCGCGGACGCGGGGAAGCCTGGCTGGTCTACCGCCTCACGCCCAGCGACGTGTTGGAGCCCCTGAGCCTCGAGGACGGCCCGCTGGTGCTCTACCGCGCACGCCTGGTCGCCCGCACCGCCTTCGAGTACGGAGCGCGCTGATGCTGCCTGAGGCCCGTGACCGGCTGCTCGCGATCCTGCTGGCGCTGCCGTGCGCCCTGGGCGCGGCCGGATGCGGCTCCACGGAGACCAGCTGCTACCTGCGCGTGCCTGCGGCCGTAGCGCCTGCGACGCGCACGGTCGTGGCCCGCACGGTCGGCGAGCTCTTGAGCGGCGATGCGCAGCGCTCGGCCGCCGCCGAGAAACGCCTGCTGGCGCTCGACGCGGCCGAGCTCGAGGAGCTGCGCCTGCTCGCCGAGCGCATCCCCACGGAGCGCGACCCGCGCTGGCTGCACGTGCTCGACGAGCACCAGCTGGGGCCCGCGTTGCCGGCGGAGGAGCGCGTGGCGTTCCTCTTGTGGAAGGCCGCCCGCCCGGAGGCGTTCTTCGCCATGAAGGCGCGCGCGGCCCTGGCCGAGCAGGCGCGTCGCGATCCGGCGCCCCTGCTCGCTGCCCTCGAGGCGGGCCTTCCGGGCGGCGATGCGCTGGCCCTGGCCCTCGCGGTGGCCAAGCGCACCGACGCCGTGCCCGCTCTCGCGGAGCGCTACGTGGTGTCCGAGGACGAGAACGAGCGCCGCGCCCTGGTCGAGGCGCTCACCCGCCTGCTGGGAGAGGAGACGCGTCTGCGCGCGACGGCCCCGCGTGAAGAGCGCGAGCGCGAGGCGCAGCGGCTGCTCGCGCGCTTCCTCCTCGGACGTCCGGCGGCGCCCCAGGCCGCGCGCCCGGCAGGCGAGGTCGCCGATGGCTAGCTGCCCTCGCCATCTCGCGCGCGCGCGCTGCTGACGGCGGCCGTGCTGCTGACCGGCCCGGTCTGGGCCGACGAGCCCGCTACAGACGCGCGTCGGGCCGCGGCGGAACGCGCGCTGTCGGAGGGCCGTGGGACCGAGGCCGCCGAAGCATTCCGCGCCCTGCTCGAGGAAGCCGTGAGCGCGGGCAGCGACGCCCAGGCCCTCGCTCCGCTGCGCCGCGGGCTGGGCAAGGCGCTG
>JANOFW010000138.1:0-11433 GCA_031413835.1 Planctomycetia bacterium | reverse complement strand
GAGCGCCCGTCCCAGCGCCACGGGCACTCGCACGCCGGCAGGCAGAGCCTGCCGCCGCCGATGTCGAAGTACTGGCTGGGGCGGAACGACTCGCAGCGGTAGGTGGCGCAGCCGGTGAAGGTCTTGCCGTTGAGCGTGACCCTGAGCTTCAAGGGCTCGCGGCCGAACACGCCGTCGCGGAACCAGGTACCCACGGCCTTGAGCCGCAGGACCACGTAGGCCACGCCGCAGGAGACCTTGACGTCGGCGACCTCGAGCACCTCGTTGGCCCCGACGGCCGCGTTGCCGAAGTCCTTGCGCCACTTGCGGCAGACCGAGTCCACCTCGTCGCAGGTCTTGCCGCAGCCGCGGTAGATCTTGGCCGAGAGGTCGTACTCGCAGACCTTGTCGCCGACCCAGAAGGACGTGCCGACGAGCACCTCGCGCAGGTCACCCTCGCAGCAGGCGACCGGCTTGCAATCGCGGCAGTAGCCGAAGCTGACCTTCGCCTCCTCGCAGGGGCAGAGCTTCACGGAGACGCAGCCCTTCGTGCTGGCCTTGAAGCCCTTGAGGGGCGCCTGCGCGTCATCGACGAAGACCACGTAGCGTCCTTCCTCGAGGTTCTCGAAGCACACCTCGCCGCGCTCGTTGGTGAAGCCCGTGGCGATCGCCTGATCAGGCTTGGAGGCCTTGGCCACCGAGACCTCGATCCACGGCATCAGGGCGTCCTTGCCCGCCTCGTAGCGGCCGTCGCAGCAGCCGCTGGCCTCGCCGAACACCTTGACACAGATGCGCTGGGTGCCCGGCATGCAGAAGCCGAAGTCGAGGTCGAAGCGGCAGCAGCCCGCGACCACGCTGACCGTGCGCACCGTGTCCGTGGAGGCCTCGAGCTCCGCCAGTACGCCTTGGCCCTCGGGGACCGAGAGCTCGTAGCGGCCCGCGGGCACGTTCAGGAAGCAGTAGGCGCCCTTGGCGTCCGTCAGCACCTCACGCAGCGCGCCCCGGTTGGGGTTGTCGAGCTTGAGCAGCTGGACCAGCACACCCTCGGCGGGCAGGTCGGAGCGTCCGCGACGACCGTCACACTCGCAGGGCGGCTCACGGAAGACGTTGCCGCAGACCTTCTGCGTGCAGTAGCCGAAGTCCACCCGGCGTTCTCCGCCCGCGGGCAGCAGGAACGGGCCCACCGCCACGGGGGTGGAGGGCGAGAGGTTCACGACCACGGGCGAGGCACCGTCCACCGCCACGGTGTACGAGCCCGCCGGCAGGCCGGTGAACTCGTAGAAGCCGTTGGCGTCGGTCACCGTCCCGAGCTGGAAGCCCTGGTCGTCCACCCTGCGCGTCAGCACCACCCGGACGCCCGGAAGCGGCGAGTCGCCGCGGTCGAAGGTGCGGTCACAGGTGCACGAGGGGTTGACGTAGACGTAGCCGTAGATGCGGCCCAGCGGCTCGCAGTAGCCGAAGTCCTGGTGAAGGACCTCGCTGCCCGGCAGCAGGACGGGGTTGCGCACCACCGGCTGGGTGGGCGTCAGGTTCACGAGCTGGGGCTGGCCCGCTCCAACCTGCACGCGGTAGGACCCGCCGTCGAGGTCGAGGAAGCAGTACGTGCCGTCGGCGGCGGTGACCGTGGTGCGCAGCGGCAGGGCGGGGGGGCCCGCCGGAGCCAGCCACAGGTTCACGGTCACGCCGGGCAGCGGCAGGTCCAGGCCCAGGTCGTAGTCCTCGTCGCAGTCCTCAGGATCGTTCAGGTAGACCGTGCCGCAGATCCGGCCCGGGCAGAACGGGTAGTCGATGACCACCTCGTCGCCGCCCAGGATCGTGGCCGGCACCGTCGCCGCGCTGCCCGGAGCCAGCGTCACCAGCTGGGGTTGGCCGCCGTCCACGGTCACCGAGTACTCGCCCGACTGCAGGTTGGGGAACGCGTAGAAGCCGTTGATGTCGGTCAGGACGGCCTGCGGCGGGCGCACGGGGTTGGTGCCCACGAGCGCGACGACCACGCCGCTGATCGGCTTGTCGGTGCCGTTGAAGACGCCGTCGCAGTTCTTGTCCTTGTCGCTCTCGCGGAACACGCGACCACGGATCCGGCCGGGCTCGCAGTAGCCGAAGTCCTGGAGCAGCACCTCGCTGCCCGGAGCCACGAGCGGGTTGCGCACCACGGGAGCGGTCGGCGTCAGGTTGACGAGCGCCGGCTGGCCTGCCCCCACCTGCAGCCGGTAGACCCCGGCGTCGAGGTCGAGGAAGCAGTAGCCGCCGTCCACGTCGGTCAGCGCCGTGCGGAACGGCAGGGCGGGCGGACCCGCGGGCGCCTTCCACAGGTTCACGACCACGCCGGGCAGGGGGACGTCGAAGCCGAAGTCGTAGTCCTCATCGCAGTCGGCGGGACCGTTCTTGTAGACCGTGCCGCAGACCTTGCTCGGACAGAAGGGGAAGTCCACCCGCACCTCGTCGCCGGCGAGCAGCGTCACCGGGACTGTGAGCGCCGAGCCGGGGGCGAGCACGATCAGCAGGGGCTGCGAACCGTTGACCCGTACCTCGTAGTTCCCGGGCTCGAGGTTGGGGAAGTCGTAGTCGCCGGCAGCGTCCGTGACGTCCAGGACCGGCGGACGCACCGGGGCGGTGCCCACCAGCTGCACGGTCACGCCCGCGATCGGGGTGTCGTCGGCCTGGTAGATGCCGTCGCAGTCGTTCCTGCCGTTCTCACGGAAGACCTTGCCCAGGATGCGAGCCTTCTCGCAGTAGCCGAAGTCCTGGCCGTCGACGTTCTCGCCGCGCAGGAGGACGGGCGTGCGCGAGACGGGCGCCGTGGCGAAGAGGGTCGCCAGCTCGGGCTGACCGCCGGCCACGCTGACGAGGTAGCTGCCGGGCTCGAGGTCCAGGAAGCAGTAGCGACCGTCCAGGCCGGTGCTCGTCTGGCGGAAGGGCAGCGCCGGAGGGCCGCTGGGGAGCAGCCACAGGTTCACCTCGATGCCGGCGAGCGGGATGTCGGTGACGAGGTCGTAGTCGCGGTCGCAGTCGGGCTTGTTGAGGTAGACCGTGCCGCAGATCTGCCCGAAGCACTCGTAGCAGAAGAGCAGGTCCTTGACGCTCTGGCCGGCGACCACGATGGGGTTGGCCGGCGCGCCCTTCGCCGTCGTGCCCGCGAGGGCGGGCTGCTTCGGGTCGATCGAGATCACCCAGGCGCCGCTGGCGACCTTGAAGCAGAACTCGCCGTTGACGTCCGTGACCTGCACCAGCACGATCGGCGCCGGGATGCCGCCAGGGAAGGTCAGGGTCGCCACGACCGTGACGCCGCCCAGGGGCTCGTCCCCTCGGGGGTCGAAGAGGCAGTCGCCGTCCTTGTCGCAGAACAGGCGGCCGCAGAGCTCGACCTCGCAGATGTAGCCGAAGTTGATGCCCCTGTGCGAGCAGTTCTTGCGGTCGATGGTGAAGAGCACGGGCTGGAGGGTGGTCTTGGTCAGGGTGTCGATCAACGGGTCGCTCTTGATCGAGGCGCGCCAGGTGCCTGCCGTGAGGCCGGTGGCCGACCACAGGCCCACGCCGGGAGCCACGGCCACCTCGCGCGTCTCGGCCACGACGAGCCCCTCGAGGCGCTCGAGCAGGACGATGGAGGCGAGGTCGAAGAAGTCGTCGCTCAGGTCGTAGACGCCGCGCTCGGTCTCGCTGTCGCAGAACACGACGCCGCGGGCGTCGCCCACGCACTCGTAGGGGAAGAGCAGGTCGAGCTTCTCCTCGCAGCCCGTGACCTTGACCGTGAACGGCGACTGGAACTTGGCCGGAAAGCAGATGCTCGTGAGGACGGTGATGCTGTAGTCCCCCGGCGGCAGAGTCGCCTTCCACACGCCGTTGGCGTCAGTCTTGACCTTCAACGGGACGCGCAGGCCGAGGCTCGTGATCTCGAGCTCGACCTCCGCTAGCAGCTCCTCGCCCTCGTCGTAGCGGCCGTCGCCGTCGTCGTCGCAGAAGACGCGACCCGATACGGGCACGCGGCGATCCGTCGTGCCGAAGTCGGCGTTGAACTTGATGAAGACCGCGTTGTGCGCGTCGAGGCCGACCCAGCGGAAGTTCCACAGGCCGACGTTGGCCGCGAGCTCGGCCTGCGGGACCGTCGTCTTGACAAAGGGGGTGTCGGGGCCGTTGGCGCCGACATTCGTGACCGAGGGGTGCCCCAGGACGGTGAACTCGTCGGTCGTGAAGGTGCTGCCGTTCGGGCGGATCACCTGGTAGCCGATGGCCGGGACGAAGCGATTGGACAGGCCCGGCGGTGCGGGGCGCGGCACGCCGGTCATGTTGCCGGTGATGGCGAAGGCACCGGCGTTGCGCAGGCCCACCGGAGGCTGGGGATTGAGGTAGCGGATGCCGCTGTCGGGCGGCACGCCCGTCGGGCTGGGGTCGAAGGCCTCGCCTTCATTCAACGCACGGTTCCAGTCCGAGTCGGCCTCGAAGATCTCGAGGTCCTCGCAGGTCGAGCTCGAGGAGAAGGGCAGCTCGAGCGTGCCGTCGTAGCTGTTGACGACGCCGTCTGTGGCGCCCAGGGGCAGGATGTCGGGGAACGGGTCGTTGGAGACGAGCAGCGTCTCGCCCGCGATCAGCTCCAAGCCGTCCACCACGCCGCAGGTGAAGCCGATGACCGAGTTCGCCGGGATGGCATAGGTGCCGTTGAAGGCGATCTTGTAGCCGTTGATCTCGTAGCCCGAGAGCGGGCCGCTCGGGCTGGGCGCGAGCGTCGTCGTCAGCACGAAGTGATAGCGGTTCTCGGCTGCGTTGAACGCGGCGGCGTTCTGCACCGAGGCGATGGGCTGGTCGTAGATCGTGCACCAGGTCTCGTCTTCGCTCACCAGCGAGGGATCGAGCGCGCTCACCGTCAGCACGGGCACCGGCAGGGGCGGCGGCGGCATGTTGTTGATCAGAGCCTGCGCCACGGTGTTGTTGGGATCGGCGTACAGGGCGTAGAGCGTGTCGGGCTGGTTGGCCACGAACAGGCCGTCCACGCGCTGGTCCCAGCGGCCGCGCGTGCCCGCGTCGAAGGTCGCGATGCGGATCTGGGTCAGCGTGGCCGCGTCGAAGGACAGGCGCACGATGTTGCGCACCCCTGCCTGCGAGTCGCCCGGGAGCGTGAAGTTGTTGCTGCCGCTCACGCTCAGGAAGCGCCCGCTGGAGCGGTCCAGATCGGGCAGGCCGGTCCAGCCATCCGCCGTCATCGGGTCCGACGGCAGGGGTGTGATGGCCGCGTCCGACGCGCCACCCGGGAGCAGGACGCCGGGGAGAAGCAGCGCGGCGAGGAGCAGGCAGAGGCGCTTGAACATCGAACCCTCCAGCGGAGGCGCCGAGGCGCTCCGGCATGGTGTGCTGTGTGGCCACCGATCAGCACGGGCGGTGCCGATCCGTTGCCGTTCCAGGCCGTCAACGTAAGACAGCCTCATTGCACGACTTATGACGCCAGACACGGATGCGCCGGGAGCGCCGTGTCGAGCCTCATGGTCGAGCGTCGAGTTTATACGACGCGCCGCCAGCAAGACAAGGGCCTAGCAGGCCGGATCCAAGCGCATGGACCCAGCGGCCTGTCGACGCACACGTCAACCCAGCGCGCGCAGGCGGCCTAGGGTGGCGCGACGGAGGGCGGCGCCTCCTCGAAGCCGAGTGCAGCGCTGGCGCGCGAGCCAGGCGACGGGCAGGGCCGTCCACGGGGCCATGCCTAGACGGCCGCCGTGCCCCCCTGTCTGCGGATCTCGTGGCATCCAGCGGCCGCCCGGCCTCTGCTACGGCGTGCCGGCCCTACGGCATACCGCCTCTACGGCATACCGCCTCTACGGCATATCGGGGACGGTGCTGCTCTCGCTCTCGGTCGCCAGCTCCACGCCCGAGCCGCTGCGCACCGTGGCGCTCACCTGCAACAGCTCTTTGGCCGGCGCGCTCTTGACCGTCGCCAGGATGAAGAGTTGCACCTTGGCCTCGCCCGCGAGCGAGAACCCGCTGGTCGTGGCAGACTGGCCCGACCCGCTGACGGTCACTCCGTTGCCCGCGCTGCCCGAGACGAACTCGAGCTCCGCAGGCAGCTGGAACGTGACCGTGAGCCCCTGCATGGCGCCGCTCGCCGTGTCGGAGGTCACCGTCACGTCGTAGCGCACCTGGGAGCCCACCCGGAAGATGCCCGCCGGGCTGCCGTCGGCGTTGGAGTCGACCATCTCGAGCTGCAAGGCCTCGAGCTGCACCGGCACCACGCAGGCGTCGTTCTTGCGCCACTCCCAACGGCCGGGCTGGACGCAGACGTTGCGCGTGCGCGTCTCGTACTGCGCCGGCTCGCAGATCGTCTGCGTGAACCCGGGCGAGATCTCGAAGCGCTCCTCGAGGCACTTGTAGCTCGCGGGGGTGTACTCGAGGCACAGCAGGTCGGGCTGGAGGCACACGCGCGCACACTCCTCGCCCCACTGCGCCGGCACCTGCTCCTTGATCAGGCAGCCGCCCTGCACCTCGCCAGGGGCCAGGTCTCCGGGCGGGCAGCAGATCGGACGCACGCGCTCCTGTGCGGGCTTCACGAGCACGTCGCGGTGCTGCACGGCGTAGACGCCGGGACGCTTGCGCTCCTCGATGCGCGCCGGGGCCTCGCACACGAGCTTGATGCGCGAGCCGAAGGTGGGCGGCACGTACACGCAGCGGGAGGAAGCGGGCTTGACGCAGACCTGCTCCTCGGTCGCGCCGCTGACGGGCGGCACCCACACGCAGCACCAGGCCTCGCCGGACTTGGCGTGGGCGGGACGCGGCCCGCAGGGGCTGCACGCCGGCTCCGGGGCGGGACAGGGGCAGGCGGCCTCTGGCGCGGCGCAGCAGGCGCTGGAGCGCGCCCCGCTGCACCCCGACAGGGCCCAGCCCGCCAGGCACAGGGACACGACGAAGAGGCTGACGGTGTTGAACGGACGACGGACCATGTGCGGAGGCCTCCCAGGTCACTCGATCGGCAGACCGTAGCGGACTGCTTGAGCCGCCCGCCTGCCATGCGGGCACGCTCGCACTCGAGGGACGGGGGAAGCCTACCCTCGCCCACCGGCGCCACCCAGGCCCAAGCGTCGATGCGCGGCTCGCGGAGCGTCGGCCCGTCTGCTCGGCTGGCACCCTACGTCACCACTCGGTCATCGGACGCCAAGGGGCGCGCCTTCAGTGCGAGCGCTAGCCCCCGGCGGCTGCCCGGAACGCAGCCAAGGCTGCCTCCGCCTTGGCGGCGAGCACGGTGCCGGCATGACCTGACGCCAACGACTCCAACAGGAGGCGCGCCTCGTCTGGCCGCTTGCGGCGCAGCAGCACGTTGCCCCGCTCCACGTCCTCGCCGAGCTTGCGCGTCGCCAAGCCCTCGAGTCGCGCCGCGAAGTCGCGCACCTCGGCCGGGGCCTCCGTCACCGCCGCTGCGGCCGCCGCCTGCTTGAGGGCCGGCCCGTAGCGCCACGCGCGAACCTCGTCGCGCGCGGCCTCCAGCCCGGCGGGCACGCTCCCCAGCTCGGCGAGCCTGTAGCGGGCCAGCTCGTCGTGCAGCATGTCCTCGGGCCCGCCGTTGGAGACCTTGACGCGCCCGTCCACGCCGATCACGTAGTCGGTGGGACGGTGATTGACCTGATAGGCCTGCGCCAGCGCCCCTGTCGGATCACAGGCGACGGGGAAGGTGTAGCCCTCCTTCTCGAGGAAGGGGCGCACCTGGTCCGGTGCGAACTGGTGCACCACGGTCAAGACCACGAGGCCGCTCCTGCCGTAGAGCTCGTGGAGCTCCTGCGCGAGGGGCAGGGTCTTGCGGCAACGCGGGCAGTCGCGCAGCCAGAACTTGAGCCACACCACCTTGCCGCGATACGCCGAGAGCGTCTGGCCCCGGGCGACCCCGTTGAGGCCGGTCGGAAACGTCAGCTCGGGCGCGAGCAGGCCGGTGAGCACCGCGCCCTCCGCGCCGCAGGGGCGCGCTCCCACGCTGCCCCACAAGCACAGCAGCGGCGCGACCACCAAGGCGACCACCAGCGAGCGTGACGTGGCCATGGGGGCTCCGGGGGGCGGAAGGCGCGGGCGAGTCTACCGTCGCGGGCGGGCCCGCTACCCGAGGAGATCGGCTCAGCAGGAGGCCGACCCCAGGGCCCCCCGCGCCGCCAGAGCCTCCAGGGCGGTCTGCGCCACGTGCTCGGCCGTGAAGCCCAGCTCCTGGAACAGCCGGGAGGCCGGAGCGGAGGCCCCGAAGCGGTCCAAGGTCACGCAGCGACCCCCCTCCCCCAGCCAACGATCCCACCCCAAGGAGGCCGCCGCCTCGATGGCGATCCGGGTGGTGCCCGGCCCGAGGACCACGGCCCGCTCGGCCGCGGGCAACGCCTGGAAGAGCTCCCAGGACGGGAGGGAGACGACACGCGCGGGGGTGCCTCGGGCGGCGAGCAGGTCGGCGGTCGCCAGGGCGAGCTCGACCTCGCTGCCGGTGGCCAGCAGGGTCAGGCGCGCGCCCGCGCACTCGCGCAGCACGTAGCCGCCGCGCTGCACCCCGGCTGCGGGCGCGAGCGCGCCCGGCCCGTTCGGCGTGCGGTCGAACACGGGCAACGCCTGCCGCGTGAGCACCAGGGCGGTGGGGCCGCAGCGCTCGAGGGCCACCCTCCACGCCTCGGCCGTCTCGGCCGCGTCGGCCGGACGCACCACGCACAGGCCGGGGATGGCCCGCAGGCCCGCCAGCTGTTCGATGGGCTGGTGCGTGGGCCCGTCCTCCCCCACGCCGATCGAGTCGTGCGTGAAGACGTAGACGACCGGCAGCTGCATGAGCGCCGCCAGACGGATGGCCGGCTTCATGTAGTCGCTGAAGATCAGGAAGGTGGCACCGAACACGCGCCAGCCGCCGTGCAGCGCCATGCCGTTGAGCACGGCGCCCATGGCGTGCTCGCGCACCCCGAAGTGCAGGACGCGTCCGCCGTAGCGGCCGCGCTGCACGTCGCCGGCGCCCGCGATGGCCGTGTTGTTCGAGCCGGCCAGATCGGCCGAGCCGCCCACCAGCTCGGGCAGCGCCGCCGCCAGGGCGTTGAGCGTCTTGCCCGACGCCTGCCGCGTGGCCAGCTTCTGGCCGACCGCGAAGCTGGGCAGCCGAGCCTCCCAGCCCGCGGGCAGGCGACCCGCGAGCGCGCGCTCGAGCTCGTGCGCCTCGCCGGGGAAGGCAGCGCGATAGGCCGTCAGGCGCCGCTCCCAGTCGCTCACGCGCGCCGCTCCGCGCGTGCCCGCCGCACGCATATGGGCCGCCACGTCTTGCGGCACAAGGAACTGCGCCTCCTCGGGCCAGCCCAGCGAGCGCTTGACGCCGCGGATCTCCGACTCCCCGAGCGGGGCGCCGTGCGCCTCGGAGGTGTCCTGCTTCGTAGGCGCGCCGGGCGCGATGCGCGTGCGGCAGACGACCAACGTCGGACACTCGCTGCGGCGCGCCTGCTCGGCGGCCTCGGCGTAGGCGCTCCAGGGCGCGTCGAGCGGCACGTGGAGCACGTTCCACCCGTAGGCCCGGAAGCGCGCACCGACGTCCTCGCTGAAGCACAGACCGGTGCGGCCGTCGATGGTGATGCGGTTGTCGTCGTAGAAGACGCACAGCCGCCCGAGCACCAGGTGGCCGGCCAGGCTGGCCGCCTCCGAGCTCACACCCTCCATCAGATCGCCGTCGCTGGCGATGGCCCACGTGCGGTGGTCCACCACCACGTGCCCAGGACGGTTGAAGCGCTCGGCCAGCATGCGTTCGGCCAGCGCCATGCCCACGGCGTTGCCGATGCCCTGGCCCAGGGGGCCGGTGGTGGTCTCGACGCCTTCGGTCTCGCCGTGCTCGGGATGGCCGGCGGCGGGGCTACGCCACTGGCGGAAGGCGCGGATGTTCTCCAGGGTCAGCGCGTAGCCGCTGAGGTGCAGCGCCCCGTAGAGCAGCATGCTGGCGTGGCCGCACGAGAGCACGAAGCGGTCCCGGTCGGGCCAGCGCGGATGCGCCGCGCTGTAGCTCATGACCTGCGTCCAGAGCGCGTAGGCCAGCGGGGCCAGGGCCATGGGCGTGCCCGGGTGCCCGCTGCGGGCCTTCTCGACCGCGTCCATCGCCAGCGTCTTCAACGTGGCGATCGAGCGCTCGGCGACGGCGCCCCCGCCGCTCGCCGCCTCCCCGATCTCGACGGAGCCGGCGGGAGGGGGGCGCGGGTGGGTCATGCTCTCGGGGCTCACGCGCCACCTCCACAGGGTTGGGCTGCGTCCCGGGGGGCACCGGGAGGCGGCCAGGGACGGATTCTAGGAAGCCGGGGTGTCAGGCCGTCCTTCGTTCCCGTGCCCTGCCTCGCCCGACGGCCACGCACCGCCTCGCCTGGCCCGCGCCCACGTCCCCGCCCGGCCTGTGCGAGCCCACGACGCGGGCCGCCGTCGGCCCGTCAGCGACTGTCCACCGGCTCGCCCCCTCTGCCCGTGAGCACCGGGGGGGTGAGAGGCACGGCGGGAGGTCGGGTGCTGCGCTTCAAGAAGAGCAACGCGAAACAGGTCTGCGTGATCGCGCTCTCGGTGGCGTCGGCAGGCTTGCCGGAGGCCGCCGCCTCCTGCCAACCGCCGTCCTTCTGCTGCGCGGCCAGCAGGTGCCCTGCGCCTTCGCGGTACCAGTCGTGCGTTCCGATCCAGCTCAGGCCCAGCTTCGCGCCCGTGCGCTCCAGGCCGTAGAGGTAGTAGTACTGCCACTGCGGCTGCTGGTCGGGATTGTCCTCGACCCCGAAGTGCTCGGAGAGCCACGCCACGCCGTCGAGCAGCCCGCGGTCGAGGCGCTTCCTCAGCTCGGGTGCGAGGGCCGCCTGGGCCCAGAGGCGCTCCTTGGTGATCGCCAACGTGGCCAGGCCGGCGCAGGTCATGCTTCCCGTGGGCAGCGTGGCGTGGCCCGGCAGGTAGGTCCAGCCACGAGCCTGGGCCTTGGCCACCTCCTTGAAGCGCTTGGAGGGCTCGTCGCCGGGCAGCCAGGTCTCGTCTTCCAGCAAGACCGACGCCGGAACTCCCTCTTCCTCCTGCTCCGCGAGCGCGTGCTGAGCAGCCTTCGTCCAGGTCGAGACCGGCACGGGGATCCCACAGCGCGCGGCTGCCTCCAACGCCAGCAGCGCGTACTGGGTGTTCGACATGTCCGTGACGCCCTCCTCGGAGGCGATCGGATTCCCCGGGTAGCGCCAGCCTCCCGACTCGGTCTGGCAGCCGACGAGGAACTCCACCAGCTCGACGATCCACTTACGCGCCCACTCGGGGTACTTGCAGCGCACGGACTTGGGCGGCTCGAGCGCCCCGTAGCGGTCACGCCGCGGCGCCTCGGCCTTGGCCTCCACCCCCCGGTAGAGGGCGTCGAGCGCGAGCACCAACGTGGCGGCCGTGTAGACCATCACCTTGCCGTTGCCCTTCAGGTTCAAGGAGCCGTTCACGCCGGCATAGTGGAACTTGAAGAACAGCATGCACTTCTTGACAGCGTCGTCCTCG
>JANOFW010000137.1:0-27768 GCA_031413835.1 Planctomycetia bacterium | reverse complement strand
GTGAAGGCCTACTGGATCATGCTCGGCCCCAAGACGGCGCAGATCGCGCTCTCCTTCGGCGCCGACGACCTGGACGGCACGGTGGTCGAGGAGCGCATCGTGCACATGGCCGGCGCCACGAGCCCCGAGGAGCTGCCGGTGGCCGAGCTCAAGCGGCTCATCACCGAGACCGGCCGCGTGCCGGTCGAACGCGACACCCTCTACCGGCGCGTCGAGCGCGTGCCCGCGGGCGCGGCCGGCGCGGGCGCCTAGTCGTGGGGATCCTCGTCCCCCGCCGCAAGACGCGCAGCGTGCGCGTCGGCAACCTCGAGCTCGGCTCGGCGCACCCGATCCGCGTCCAGACGATGACCAAGGGCGACACGGCCGACGTGCAGGCGACCTTCGACGAGATCATCGGCCTGGAAGCCACGGGCTGCGAGCTGGTGCGTGTGAGCGTGCCCTCGATGAAGCAGGCCCAGGTGCTGGGGGCCATCAAGCGCCAGATCACGATCCCGCTCGTCGCCGACATCCACTTCAGCGCGCCGCTGGCGCTCGAAGCCATCGCCCAGGGCGTGGACAAGGTGCGCATCAACCCCGGCAACATCGGCCGGCGCGACGAGGTCGAGAAGGTGGTGCGCGCCGCCAAGGACAAGGGCGTCGCCATCCGCATCGGGGTCAACTCGGGCTCGATCCGCGAACGCAAGGGCCTCTCGGTCATCGCCAGCGACGAGGACCTGATCGAGCTCAGCGTGCGCGAGGCACTGCACCACGTCGAGATCCTCGAGAGCCTCAAGTTCTACGACACGGTGATCAGCATCAAGGCCCACCGCGTGGACCTGACCGTCGAGGCCAACCGGCGGCTGGCGAAGCTCTGCGACTACCCGATCCACCTGGGCGTGACGCACGCGGGGAGCATCCTGCCGGCCACGGTCAAGTCCGCGGCCGCCTTCGCGCTGCTGCTCTGCGAGGGCATCGGCGACACGATCCGCGTCTCGATCACGGGCGACAACCGCGACGAGGTGAAGGTCGGCCACCTGCTGCTCGAGCACCTGAACCTGCGCCAGCCCACCTTCGACGTCTACGCCTGCCCCTCCTGCGGGCGCGCCGAGGTGGACCTGATCGGGCTCAACAAGGCCGTCGAGGAGGCCACCAAGGACCTCAGCTACCCTTGCCGCGTGGCGGTGATGGGCTGCATCGTCAACGGCCCCGGCGAGGCCGCCGACGCCGACGTCTCGATCTCGGCCGGCCGCGGCTTCGGCTTCATCTACCGCGGCTCCAAGATGATCAAGAAGGTGGCTGAGGCCGACCTGGTGAGGGAACTGCGCGCGGAGGTCGATGCCTGGATCGCGGAGAAACGGGCGGCGGTGGCATCCGAGGCCTGAGCAGAGGCCTCAGCCGCGGGGCTGCTCCGCGGGCGGAGGCGCCGGCGTGCGGGGAGCCTCGGGCGCGCTGCGCATGAGCGCCCGGCCCACGAGCCAGAGGATCGCCAGCAGTCCCAGCCCGATGGCGATCTTGGTTGGGGCGCCGAGCTGGTAGCGCTCGGCGAGCAGATGGAGCTCGTCGCCGAACCAGCCGTACGCCAGGGTCACGGCGACCCCGCCCAGCGCGACGGAGAGGAACGCGATCTTGCGCGTGAGGCCGAGCAGGCGCGCGAACAGCGAGCCTCCGAAGGTGCCACTGCCCGGGAGCGGCAGCAGCACGAAGAAGCCCGCGCCGAATGTCGCCACCCGGCGCATCCAACGATGGCCCGCGAGGAAGGCGGCCATGCGCGCACGCGCGCGCCGGAAGGCGGGTCCGACCCCCGGCAGGCGTTCGATCAGATCGAGGTTGTAGGTCCAGAAGAAGGCCGTCACGACGGTCATGAAGGCCGTCACGCCCACGAGCTGCCAGGTGCTGAGGCTCTCGAAGCCGCTCGTGCCCACGACCGCGGGCCCGAGGATCACGGTGGGCCCCACGAAGGTGAGGAACAGGCCGGCCGCCGCCAGGCACTCGCGCGCGCTGGTGGTCCCCGCCAGTCGATCGACCAGCCACCACGCGCAGAAGACGAGCGCCGGCGGGCCGAGCAGGAACAGCGCGCGGCGCATCCACCCGCGCGGGGGAGGCTCCGAGGGGGGCGCGCTGTCGGGTCGGAGATCGGCGTCCACGTGGCTCTCCGAGGTGCGCGCAGCCTACCCCTGGAGGGTGCTGTCCTAGTTTGATGCCCCAGCGGGCGGTCGGAGCGCTGGGCTGGGGGCGCTCGGGCCCCCGCGTCGTCCTCATGTAGGAAGACTACACGTCGTCCTCCGCGGCGGCCCTCCGCACCCCAGCCAGCGCTCCGATGTGCCCCAACTCGAGTTTCTGAAACTCAACTTGGGACACCACCCCCTGGAGGATGGCAGGGGCGCGTGTCCCGCCCTGTGGTAGGGTTCCTCGGGTGAATCCCTCCCGCCTCCCCACCTTGACGGCGCTCTTCTTGGCGCTGCTCCTGGGGGCGGCACCCTGGCGCGTCTGCGCCCACGGCGGCCACGGCAGGGTCTGGGTGCCCGGCTCCCACACGCATGCCGCGTGCGGAGATCCCTCGTCCGAGACTGCCGCGTGCCGTCACGGGCGCTCGGGCCACGCGGCGGGCGTGGGGGTCACGCCTAAGGCACGCGCCTGCAGCCACATCCACGGGCAGCATACGCACGCGGCCTGCGCCCATCGTTGCGCGCCGACGCGAGCGAGCAGCGACGTGCCCGCACTCCCCGTTCCCCACGACACGACCTGTCACTGCGACGACCAACCCCTGGTCCTGCGGCTGCTCTCGCTCCCGGTGCAGGTCCAAGCTCCGAGCCTCTCCGGCTGGGCGCACCTCGCCACTCTCACGACGGTCTCGGCCGGAGCGGCGGAGGTCGCTCGCTCGGGCCTCGCGGGCTGTCGCATCGCCCACGAGGAAGATCCCATCGTCCTGCTCCGCTGAGCCCGGCGGCTTCGTGCCGTCGTCGTCACCTCAGCGGAGAAGCACATGGATCCGATCTCGAGCGAGCGTTCCGTAGGGCACCAGGTCAGCGCATCTTCCACGGCCGAACCACCGCCGGCGACGGCCGGGTCCGCTTGGCGTTTCGCCGCGGCGTTCGTCGTCTTGGCCGGCGTCTTGGCCGCCGGCCTGATCGGCGGTTGGACGGCGGCCAGCCAGAAGAGCGGCGGGCAAGGTGGGCATGGCGAGGCGGAGGGGCACGCCCCGCACGCCGGAGGTCTGACGCTCTCGACCCGCGCCTTGGCCAACCTGGGCGTCGAGGTCGGGCCCATCGCGCTCAGCGAGTTCGTCCGCACGGTGGACGTCCCTGCGGTGGTCGCGTCGCTCCCGCTCGCCGAACGGCCCGTCACCAGCCCTGTCGCGGGCACGGTACGCAAGGTCTTCGTCCGGCCTGGCGGCACGGTCGCCGCCGATGCGCTGATCGCCGAGGTCGTTCGCGAGCCCTACGCGCCTCCGTCCCTGCTCATCACGGACGGGGTGCTCAAGCCGCTCAACGAGGAGTACCACAGGGCCTCCGCCGAGGTGCGCACGACCGCCTTGGCCCTGGAGCTGGCGCGGGGCGAGCGCGAGCGGCTGGCCCCTGCGGGCTCCGTCGAGGCTGATCGCGTGACGGGCCGCGTCGTGCGAGAGGCTCAGTACGCGGTTCTGCGCGCCGAGCGTGACCTGGCCAACGCACGCGAGGAGGCGCAGCGTCACGGCCTGACCCCCGAGCAGATCCTCGGTCTCGAGAAGGGCGACGACGGGTCCATCCCCGACCTTCCCGACGTGCGGCGGGTCCTGATGCGCAACCGGCTGTGGAGCGCCGAGGCTGACACCGTGCTGGCCCTGCTTCCGGAGCGCGTTCGCGACCTGCCCCACACGCTGGCGGTGCTGGGCGAGCTCGTCGGCACGGGCCGGCTCACCGCTGAGCTCGCCGCGGTGCTGCAGGCGGAGCCGCGTCTGGGCGCCGTCTTCCTCGACGTCGCCGGTCTGGTCCAGACGGGGGCCACGCCCACGGCCCTGGCCGACCTGGCCGCGCGCGGCGCCTTCGAGCCGGTCGTGGCGCTGCGGGCCCCGTCCGACGGCGCCGAGACGTGGGACGTCCTCGAGCTCGACCTGCGCGCCGGTGCGCACGTCGAGGCCGGCCAGCGGGTCGCCGCGCTGCGCGACGACCGGGTGATGGCCCTGCACCTGACGCCCGCGCCATCCGACCTTGCGCCCCTGACCGAGGCCCTCACGGCAGGCGCGGCCTTGCGCGCCGAGCCGTTGGTGCGCGGTGCGGGCGCGACGCTCGAGGACGTGCAGCTGCTCTCCCTGACCGGCGCCTCCGCGGGCCACGGCCTCGGAGCCCTCGCCACGGTCACGAACCGCGTGCTGGTGGAGCGCAGCGCCGAGGGCGCCGGGGCCTATCGCACCTGGGCCGTGCGCCCCGGCCTGACCTACGTCGTCAAGGTACCGATCGAGCGCAAGCCGGGGCGCTACGTCCTGCCGGCCGACGCCATCGCCTACCAGGGCCCCGAAGCCGTGGTCCTGCTGCCCGACGGCAAGGGATTCCGGACCGTGCCCGTGCGCCTCGAGCACCACGACGCGCAATTCGCCGTCGTGGCGGCGGACGGCGCCCTGTTTCCGGGCGACCAGGTGGTGCTCAAGGGCGCGCCCGCCCTGGCGATCGCCCTGCTCGCGGGCGCCGGCGGCGCCGACCCCCACGCCGGACACAGCCACTGATGCGGCGCGTCCAGTCATGATCAACCTCAACGGCATCATCGCGGGGAGCCTCAAGGCCCGCGGCGCGGTCGCCGCGCTGGCCCTGCTCGTGGCCGTGGTCGGCACCATCGTCACGCTCGGCCTGCCGGTGGACGTGCTGCCGGACCTCGACCGGCCGCGCGTCACGATCATGACCGAGGCCCACGGCCTGGTGGCGGAGGACGTCGAGCGCCTCGTCACCCGGCCCATCGAGCAGGCCATGAACGGGGCCACCGGCGTGGACGTCGTGCGCTCCGCCTCGGGCCCAGGCCTCTCCGTCGTCTTCGTCGAGTTCGGCTGGGGCACGGAGATCTTCCGCAACCGCCAGATCGTGCAGGAGCGGCTGGCGGCGGCGCAGCGCCTGCTCCCCCCGGACGTGGAGCCCGAGCTCACGCCCGTCTCGAGCATCGTCGGCCAGATCCTGCACGTCGGTTTGGTGGGGGCCACCCAGGCGGTGGACCGCGACCAGCTCCGTGCGCTGGCCGACACGATCGTCAAACCGCGCCTGCTCTCCGTTCCCGGCGTGGCCCAGGTGGTGGTCATCGGCGGCGCGCCGCGGCAGATGCAGATCCTGGCCGACTCGCGCGCCCTCCAGCAGCACGGGGTCTCGCTCCAGGAGCTGGCCCAGGCGGTCAAGTCCGCCAACCACGCGGGTTCGGGCGGCATCCTCCCCTACGCAGGCGAAGGCCCCGATGTGAGCGTTCCCGGCTTCGTTGCCGACCCCGAGCAGCTCCGCGCGGCATTCGTCAAGACAGGCCCGATGCGCCCCGTGCGCGTCGCCGACGTGGCCGAGGTGCGCTTCGGGCCCGCGGCCCTGCGCGTGGGCGAAGCGGGCATCGACGGCAAGCCCGGCATCGTGCTCGTGATCTACAAGCAGCCGAGCGTGGACACGACGCTGCTCACCGCCCGCATCAAGACCGAGCTCAGGAGCCTCAAGCCCACGCTCCCGAAGGACGTCGAGATCGCCGAGTCGATCTTCGAGCAGGCCGCTTTCGTCCACCGCGCCATGGAGAACGTGACCGAGGCCGTGCGCGACGGCGCCGTGCTCGTGCTCGTGATCTTGTTCGTGTTCCTGCTCAACGTCCGCACCACGGCCATCACCCTCACGGCCATCCCGCTCTCGATCGCCGTCACGGCGCTCGTCTTCCGTCTGACCGGCATCTCGATCAACACCATGACGCTCGGCGGGCTGGCCGTGGCCATCGGCGTGCTGGTGGACGACGCCATCGTGGACGTGGAGAACATCTTCCGGCGGCTGCGCCAGAACCGCGAGGCGGGCAACCTCGTGCACCCGCTGCTGGTCGTCTACCGCGCCTCCAGCGAGGTGAGGAAGCCCATCCTGGTGGGCACCCTGCTCGTGGTCGTCGTCTACACGCCGCTGTTCGCCCTGACCGGCATGGAGGGACGGCTCTTCACTCCGATCGGCGTGGCCTACGTGGTCAGCATCCTGGCCTCCCTGGTCGTCTCGCTGACCGTGACCCCGGTCCTGTGCTGGTGGCTGCTCCCCAACTCCCGGGCCACCGAGCGCCACGGCGACTCGTTCGTGGTGCGCCACGCCAAGGCCATCGGTGGCCGGATGATGGCGCTCTCCTGCGCGCACCCCTGGGGGGTGGTGGCCGTCACGGGCGCGCTGGCGACAGCCGGCGTCCTGGTGCTGGCCACGCGAGGCAGCGAGTTCCTGCCCCCTTTCAACGAGGGCAGCGCGCAGGTCGTCATGAGCCTGCCCCCGGGCGCGAGCCTGGAGACCGCCGACTCCTTCGGCCGCCGCCTCGAGAACCTGCTGATGGAGATCCCGGGGATCGCCAGCGTGGGCCGCACCACGGGCCGCGGCGAAGGCGACGAGCACGCCGAGCCCGTGAGCCTCTCGCACGCCACGGTGGCTTTCGATCCCGACTCGGGCCGCTCGCGCGAGGAAGTCATCGGCGACATCCGCCGCCGGCTCGCGGAGGAGTTCCCGGGCGTGCCCAGCGAGGTGGAGCAGCCGCTTGCCCACCTGCTTTCCCACATGCTCTCCGGCGTCAACGCCCAGGTCGCCATCAAGATCTACGGGCCCGACCTGCAGCGCCTGCGCGAGCTGGCGCTGCAGGCGCAAGGCGCGATCCAGGGCATCCCGGGGGTGGTGGATCTCTACGTCGAGCCCCAGGTGCTGGTGCGCCGCGTCGAGGTGCGCCCGCGACGCGACGACCTGGCGCGCCGCGGCCTCACGGTCGAGGACCTGACCCTGACGATCGAACATGCGCTCGAGGGCGGCGAGATCGACCGGCTGCTCGTGGGCCAGCTCTCCATTCCCGTGGTCCTGCGGCTGCGATCGGAGGACCGCTCCGACCTGACGCGCATCGGACGGCTGTTCGTCACGGGGGCCGGGGGCGCCAGCGCGCTGGTGGAGGAGGTCGCCGACGTGGTGCTGTCGTGGACGCCCACCACGGTCAAGCGCGAGGGTGTCTCGCGGCGCATCGTCGTGCAGCACAACGTCCAGGACCGCTCGCTCGGCGAGGTGGTGGCCGACGTGGACAGGGCCCTCGAGCCCATGCGCTCGCGGCTGGAGGCGGGCTACTCGATTCGCATCGCAGGCCAGTTCGAAGCCCAGCAGGAGGCCGCCAAGCGCATCGTGCTGCTCTCGGCGTTCGCGTTGTTGGCGATGTTCTTCATCCTCTACACCCACTACCGCTCCGCCAACCTCGCATTGCAGGTGCTGGCGAGCATCCCCATGGCGATCATCGGCGCCGTCGTGGCCGTGGTCGTGACCGGGCAGACCGTCTCGATCGCGGTGCTCGTCGGCATCGTGTCGCTGGCCGGCATCGCGGCGCGCAACTGCATCCTGCTGGTGGACCACTACCTGCACCTGATGCGCGAGGAGGGCCGGCCCTTCTCGGTGGAGACCATCCTGCGCGCGGGCAAGGAGCGCCTCGTGCCCGTGCTGATGACCGCCCTGACGGCCGGCATCGCGCTCGTGCCCATCGCGCTCACGCCCGACCAGCCGGGACGCGAGCTGGTCTACCCCGTGGCCACGGTGATCCTGGGCGGCCTGGTCTCGAGCACTCTGCTCGACCTGCTGGTCACGCCCGGGCTGTTCCTCGTCCTGGGCCGCCGGGCCGTGGAACGCCACCGGCTCCATCGGCCGGGCCGCGATCGCGTCGAGATCGAGCTGATCGAGGATCTGGGCCTCTCGCGCCCGCATCCGTCAGCTCCCGCCACATCTGGATCCGTCGACTCTTCCCCAGGAGGACCGCATGCACGTTCCGCAGAAGCTTAGCCTGATTCTCACCTTCGCCGCCGCCTTGGCGTTCGCCGGCTGCGGCCAGGACGAACCCACCAAGGGCGGCGCGAAGGGCGTCCCCGAGGATGACCACCACAAGCCGCCCAACGGCGGCGAAGTTCTCGAGCTGGGCGTCGAAGAGGGCCACCTCGAGGTGATGCACGACCACGACGGCGGCCACATCACCGTCTGGGTCTTCGGCTCCGACTTCAAGAAGCCGCTCTCCGTCGAGCGCCCCACGGTGATGATCCAGACCAAGGCCGGCCCGGCCGAGGTCACCCTCGCACCCGTGGACGCCAAGGCCGACGGCACGGCGCACCAGTGGAAGGGCCAGAGCGACAACCTCAAGGTCGATCCCTGGGACGGTCGCATCAGCTTGAAGATCGGCGGCAAGCCCTTCCAGTCGCCGCTCGAGGGTCCCGGGCACGCGCCCCACTAGGGCTGGACGAATCGACCGCCGGAGGGCCGGGGCGTGGGCGAGGAGCCAGCGCCCCGCCTCCCCCTCTCCCCCGGAGCCCGCATGACCCGCCCGTCCGACCTCGCCCTGCGCTCGCTCGGCACGTTGCTGCTGGCCGCCCTCCCGGTGGCCTGCGCCCGCGCGCTGCCCGGGGGCGTCCTCACGCCCGCCGACGTGCTCGAGGAGCCCACCCCCGTCGCGTCGTCGCCGCTCACGTTCGAGGACGCTCTGCGACGCGCGGTACGCGACGACCCGGAGCTGGCGTCGCTGCGCGCCGGCATCCTGGGCGCGAGCGGCTGGCCGGCCGCCGAGCCGCTGGGCCTCTGGGCGGGAGCGGACAATGCAGGGCGACCCGAGCTCGGCCTGGAGCTCGACCTGCTCAGCGTGCTGGGCCTGGGCCCGCGCAAGGCCGAGCAGGTGCTGGCCCGCCTGCGCGGCAGCGAGGCCACGATCGCTCTGACGGCGCGCACCCGCGAGGTGGCGGGCGAACTGGCCGAGGCCTACGCCGTGTCCGCCGCGCTGAGCGCTCCACCGCCCGAGATCGTGCTGCTCAACGCCGAGGCGTTCGTCAAGGCCGGCGTCGCCCCCGCCGCCACCAACGCCGCCGCCGCCGCGGCCCGCGCGACCCTGGATGCCGACGGCGCGGCACGCGCGGCCGAGATCCAGGCGAGCTCTCTGCGGGTGCGCCGCCGCCTCGGGCTGCGTCCGGATGCGCCGCTGACCCTCGACACGTCGGACGCGGCCTTCCCCGTCGTGCCGGAGGCGGACGCGCGCCGGCTGCTCGCCGCCTCGCCGGAGCTGATGCGTCGGCTGGCCGCCTACGAGGTGGCGCGCGGCGAGCTGCTCCGCGCGCAGTCGAACCGCGATCCCGGCCTCGTGCTCAACCCGGCCCTGGCGCTCGATCCGTCGCAGTTCTTCGGCGCGGTCAGGCTCCGGCTCCCGATCGGGGCGGGCCCCGAGATCCGGGCCGCCCACGCGCGGCTCGAGGCCGCGCGCCTCTCCGTGCGCGCGGCGGTCCTCGCGGCACTCGAAGAGGCCGCCCTGACCCGTGCGGCCTGGCAGGTCGCCGAGGGCGCCTCCGCGGCCGCGCGCTCACGCCTGGGGGCCGCCCTGGCCCTCGCGGACGCCGAGCGCGGCCGGGTCGAGGCCCAAGGGGAGGGCTTCACCGAGGCCGTCCTGGCGGGCAACGCCGTGATCGACGCGGTGCGCGAGGCCCGGCAGGCCGTCGCCGAGGCCGCTCGGGCGCGCGTCAGGGCGGCTCTGGCCGCCGGCTGGCCCTCGGCCCTGCCCGCCCTCCCCCCCAGCCCCCCATGTAGCGTCCCGGGTGCGCCTTCGAACTCCGCGCTCGACAGCCCCGGAAGCCTCGCAAGCCCCCCCAGCCCCCCCATCCCTGATCCCAGGAGCACGCTCCGATGATCCTCCGACCCGTCCCCCTGTGCCTCGGCTTGGCTTTCGTGGCGCTGGCGGCGACCCCTCCGGCCGCCTCCGCCGCCGCTGTCGAGGACGTGGCCACCGCCAACGCCTCCGGCAAGACCGTGTTCCTGCTCGTGACCGACGGGCCCGGCCCGGGCCTCGAGGCGGGTCGCGCCCTCGTGCGCCAGGGGCTCGAGCGCGTGCCCACGGCCGCGGCGGTCGAGCTCGATCGCCGCGACCCGGCCCAGGCCGCCTCGGTCGCGCGCTACCGCGTGGCCGCGGCCCCGGTGCCGCTGGTGCTGGTGATCGCCAGCAACGGCGTGGCGGCGGGCGGCGTGCGGCCCGGCGAGGGCGCGCTGGAGCGGTTGGTGGCGGCCATCCCCTCGCCGCGCAAGGCCGAGTACCTGAAGCACCTCTCCGAGCAGCGCGTCGCGTTCGTGGCCCTCACCCGCGCGAACATGGCGGACCGCAGCGCCCTCTTCGAGTCCATGAGCGGGGCCGTGCGCGCCCTCGAGGGCAAGGCGGGCACGGTGGTGATCGACCTGGACGACCCCGCCGAGCAGCGATTCTTGGTCGAGCTCAAGGCCGATCGCGCGGCGACCGCGCCGGTGACCCTGGTCATGAACCCCAAGGGCCAGCTGCTGGGCCGCCTGCCCGGCGTGCCGACCGCGGAGAAGCTGGTGGAAGCCGCCAAGAAGCGCGCCAAGGTGTGCACGGATCCGGGCTGCAAGGACCCGGGCTGCAAGGACTGCGAGAAGTGAGCCCCCGACCCACCTTGGAGAGCGCCCGATGAACCTCGTCAGCCTGGCCTGGAAGGAGATCCGCCACCGGCGCGCAAGCCTGGTCTCGGGCCTGGTGGCCATCACGCTCGGGATCGCCGTGATCGTGGGCATCCGCGCCGTGGCCGTGGCCTCCAAGCACGCGGTGGCCGTGAAGATGGACAGCCTGGGCGCCAACGTCCTGGTGCTGCCGCAAGGCGCGAGCATCGATGACTACCACACCGCCGACATCGACGCGCCGACGTTTCCCGAGGAATACGTCGAGCGCGTGGTCACATCGGGCCTCCTGGGTGTCGAGAACATCTCGCCCAAGCTCACGCGGCGCGTGAAGATCGACGGCGTGCCCGCCGTGCTCACGGGCATCCTGCCCCAGAGCGAGATCGCCTCCAAGCCCGCCTGGCAGATCGGCGGGGCCGACACGGAAGCACCCGTCCATGTCTGTGCAGGCGACGACGGCGCGAACGTGGACGAACGTCTGCGCCGGCAGCCGGTCGAGGAGCTGGGACTCGACGAGTGCCTGCTGGGCTCGGCCATCTCCGAACGCCTGGGCCTGAAGGTCGGGCAGGTCGCGACGGTGGACAAGGCCAGGCTCAAGGTGACGCGCGTGCTGCCCGCCACGGGCACGGTGGACGACGACCGCGTCTTCATGCATCTGCATGCCATGCAGGAGTTGCTCGGCACGGGCTCCCAGGTGAGCGCCATCGAGATCATGGGCTGCTGCACGGCCATCTCCGACGGCATGCTCTCCAAGCTGAGGAACGTGCTCCCCGACACCCGCGTCACGGGCATCGCGCAGATCGTCTCGACCCAGATGGCGACGAACGGTCTCATGGACCGACTCTCGTGGGGCTTCCTGGTGATCGTGCTGATCGTCGGCGGCCTCTCGATCGGCAACTTCATGTGGGCCAACGTGAACCAGCGTCGGCGCGAGATCGGCATCTTGCGGATGATCGGCGCCAGCCGCGCGCGCATCCTGGGCGTGCTGCTCGTGAAGGCGGTGGTGCTCGGCCTACTGGGCGGCGTGCTGGGCTACGCGCTGGGCACGATCGCGGTCGTGAGCGCGGGCCCGAGCCTGCTCGGTCTCGACGTGCGCCCCCTGCCCTCCTACCTGGCCCTGTCGGCGGCGCTCGCCACCGGGGTCGCCATCCTGGGCTCGCTGCTGCCGGCCTATCTCGCCACGCGCTTCGACCCGAGCGCCAATCTCCAGGAGGTCTGATGCTGCTCTCGACCGAAGGGCTCTCGAAGACCTACCGACGGCGCGACGTGCTGGTCGCCGCCTTGGACGACGTCTCGCTGTCCGTCGAGGAGGGCGCGTTCGCCACAGTCACCGGCCCGTCCGGCTCCGGCAAGACGACGCTCCTGCTCACGCTCGCCGGACTGCTGCGGCCCAGCGCCGGCCGCATCCGCTTTCGCGATCGGTCGCTGGAGGGGCTGAGCGACGCCAAGTGGGCTGCCTTCCGGCGCGAGAGCCTCGGCTTCGTGATGCAGAACTTCAGCCTCGTGCCCTACCTCTCCGCGCTCGAGAACGTGTGCCTGCCGCTGGCGGTGTCGCGCGTTCCCAAGGGAGAGCAGCATCGCCGGGCCGACGAGCTGCTCGATCGCGTGGGCCTGTCGGGCCGCGCCGAGCATCTCCCGCGCGAGCTGTCCGCCGGGCAGCAGCAACGCGTGGCCATCGCCCGCGCCCTCGCCGGCTCCCCCTCGCTGGTCCTGGCCGACGAGCCCACGGGCAACCTCGACCCGCAGCTGTCACGCGACGTCCTCGGCCTGCTGCAGGCCCTCAACCGCGAGCAGGGGATGGCGATCCTGATGGTCACGCACAGCCCGGAGGCCGCCGGCGCCGGCACGGCGCGCATCCACCTCGAGGACGGTCGGATCGTCCCGGCCCACGGCGCGGCGCAAGCCAACGTGGCGCCCCGCGCGCATGTCCGGGGTTGACTCGGAGCTGCTTCAGGGCCTGGTAGAGAGCCAGCGCACCTCGTGTTCTGCGGCACGCGCTCGCCGTTCGCCCTTCGAGCGCAGCCAGCCCTTGAGGGCCCAGGCGACCCGCGCGGCGAGCGGACGCTCGGCAGCGAGCCGCGCGATGGCCGCCGTGGTCGCGGCCGCCGCGAGTGGGAGCGCTGCGAGGCGCGCGGGGGGCGCGGGGGCCTTGAGCGCGAGGGCCAGGACCGTATGCGGGCGCGAGGGCTCCCCCACGGCCCCCACCTGTCGGGCCGCGTAAGGCTCGAGCAGCCCGGCCCAGCACGACGGCGTGAGCCGCCAGTAGTCGTCCGGGTGCGCGTGGATGTGGAAGTGGAACGGCGTGCTGGCGACGAGCAGCCCGCCGGGGGCGAGGATGCGCTGGATCTCGTCGAACGCGCGCCGGACCTCAAAGACGTGCTCGAGCGTCTCCAGGCACAGGACCGTGCCCACGCTCCCGTCGGCGAAGGGAGCACGGCTCACGTCGCCGACCTGGTCCACGCCCGGCCCTGCGCGCAGGTCCACCCCCGTGAAGGCGCGTCCGGGAAACAGGGCGCGCAGGTCGGCCAACCGCTCCTGACCCTCGACGCGGTAGGCCCCGAACTCGACGATCGGCCCCGGGACCTCCAACGTCCTCGACACGGCTTCGACGAAGGCTCGGATGGGGGCGCGCATCGGATCTCCCCACTTTGTAGGGGCGCGGCCCACGCCGCGCCCCTACAAAGTGGCAGGCATGGGCAAGACCTACGACGACTACGTGCGGGAGGCGCTCGCGATCGTCTCCGAGGTGACGGTGGAGCAGGCGCGCCGCTACCTCGAGGGCGGACCGGCGGCGGCCCTGTTCCTGGACGTGCGCGAGCCTCTCGAGGTGGCCAAGGGCACGATTCCCGGCGCGCTCACCATCCCGCGCGGCCGCCTGGAGAGCGACGCGCCCGACTGGGTCTTCGATCCCGAGGCGCCGCTCGTCTGCTGTTGCAACACCGGCAAACGCAGCGCGCTGGCAGTGCGCACCCTCCTCGAGATGGGCTTCACCGGCGCGCGCACCCTCAAGGGGGGCCTGGCCGCCTGGCAGGCCGCAGGCGCCCCGCTGGGCGAGCCGCGCCCCATGTAGGCGGAGGTCGCGTGCGCCACGTCCTGGTCACCTACGGCACGCGCCCGGAGGCCATCAAGATGGCCCCCGTCGTGGAGGCCTTGCGCGCCCGCCCCGAGGGGCTGCGCGTGACGGTCTGCGTGACGGCCCAGCATCGCGGATTGCTCGATCAGGTGAACGCGCTCTTCGAGATCGCCCCCGACATCGACCTCGACCTGATGCGCCCCGGCCAGACCCTGGCGGAGGTGAGCGCGCGCGTGCTCACGGCCATGACAGAGGTGCTCGCCCAGCAGCGTCCAGACATCGTGCTGGTGCACGGCGACACCACCACGGCCATGGCCACGGCGTTGGCGGCCTTCTACCGCGAGGTCGCCGTGGGCCACGTGGAGGCCGGCCTGCGCTCCTTCCGCCTCGACGCGCCCTTCCCCGAGGAGTTGAACCGGGTGCTGATCGACCGCCTGTCGCGCCACCTCTGGGCGCCCACGCTCGGCGCCGCCGCGAACCTGGCGCGCGAAGGCGCGGCCCCAGAGCGCGTGCGGGTCACGGGCAACACGGCGGTGGACGCGCTCAGGAGCGCGCGCACGCGCCTCAAACACGCCGCCCTGACCGCGCCGGGGCTGGTCGGCTCGGCGCGCCGCCTGGTGCTGATCACCGCCCACCGCCGCGAGTCCTTCGGCGCGCCGCTGCGAGCGGCCTTCCGCGGCATCGCGGCCCTGGCGCGACGCCACCCGGAGGTGGTCTTCGTCTACCCGGTGCATCCCAACCCGAGCGTCGAAGGGCCGGCGCGCGAGGAGCTGGCCCTCGACAACGTGCGGCTGGTCGCCCCGCTCGACTACGCCGACCTGCTCTGGCTGCTCGACCGCGCCGACCTCGTCCTGACCGACAGCGGCGGCATCCAGGAGGAGGCCGCCACGCTAGGCAAGCCCCTGCTGGTGCTGCGCGAGGTGACCGAGCGCCCGGAGATCGTCGCCGCCGGCGCCGGACTGCTGGTGGGCACGGACGCGGCCTTGATCGAGGCCGAGGGGCACCGCCTGCTGACCGACGCTCGTGCCCGCGCCGCGTTCGCGCCGCGCGATCTGTTCGGCGACGGACGGGCCGCCCTGCGCATCGCGGCCGATGTGGCCGGCTCGCCGCTGCCCGACTGGTCCCCGACCGGCCGCACGACGTGAGCGGCGCCGCGCCTCCGGCCCTGTGGATGATGCTTCCGGCCTACAACGAGTCGCAGAACCTCAGCGGCCTGCTCACCGACTTCGCCGCCACCCTTGCGTCCTGGGGCCCGAGCGCGCCGCGCTTCCGCGTCGTCGTGGTGGACGACGGCAGCACGGACGACACGGCCAGGGTGGCGGCGCGGCCCTACGGCCTCGACGTGACCGTGGTGCCGCATGGCGTGAACCGCGGCCTGGGCGCGGCCATGAAGACCGGCATCGAGCACGTCCTCGCGCACGCGGCCCTGGACGACGTCATGGGCTCGATGGACGCCGACCACACCCACCCTCCCGAGCTGCTGCCCGCCATGTGGGCCAGGAGCATGGCCGGCGCCGACCTGGTGATCGCCTCGCGCTACCAGCCCGGCGCCGAGATCCACGGGCTGGTCTGGTACCGGCGCTGGATCAGCAGCGCCGCCTCCTGGGTGCTGCGCCTGATGTTCCCCGGCGCGCGCGACTACACCTGCGGCTACCGGCTCTACCGAGTGGCGCTGCTCGACTGGGGTCGGCGCCGCTACGGCCCCCACTTCTTGAACCAGCGCGGCTTCAGCGTGATGGTGGACCTGCTCTTGAAGCTGCGCCGCAAAGCGCGGCGGATCGAGGAGCTGCCGCTGATCCTGCGCTACGACAGGAAGCGCGGCGTCTCGAAGATGAAGCTCGTCCAGACCACCACGACCACGCTGCGCCTGCTGGGACGGCGCTTCGTGGGCGATCCCCGGGGTCCGTAGGAATAGAGGAGGCGACATGCGGGTCGAGTTCCACGGCGCGGCCAGGACGGTGACGGGCTCGTGCACGCTGCTCGAGGCGGCGGGCACGCGCTTGCTGGTGGACTGCGGGCAGTTCCAGGGGGACGACGACCTCGAGCGCTTGAACAGCGCCCGCTTCCGCTTCCACCCGCCGGGGATCGACGCCCTCGTGCTGACCCACGCCCACATCGACCACGTCGGCCGCGCGCCTCTGCTGGTGCGCCAGGGCTTCCGCGGGCGCGTGCTGTGCACCCGCGCGACCGCGGCGCTGGTGGGCATCATGTGGCGCGACACGGTCAAGATCGCCGAGGAGGACGCGCGCCGCGGCGGCCCCCCGGCCCCCTATGGCGAGGACGAGGTGCGCGAGCTCGAGCAGTCCATCGAAATGTTGCACTACGGCCAGGAGCGACGCGTCGGAGCCGGCGCGAGCGTAAGGCTCTCCGACGCCGGCCACATCCTGGGCAGCGCGCACGCGGCCGTACGCCTCGAGGAGGACGGACGACACCTGCTCTTCGGCGTCTCGGGCGACGTGGGCTGCAAGGGGCGCCCCGTCGTGGCCGACCCCACCCCCTTCGCGCAGGCCGACTGCGTGCAGGTGGAGAGCACCTACGGCGACCGCGACCACCGCAGCGGCGAGGCCACGGTCGAGGAGCTGCTGGGGATCCTCGAGCGCGCGCTCGAGGAGCGCGGCGTCGTGCTCGTGCCCGCCTTCGCGTTGGGCCGCACGCAGGATCTGCTCTACCACCTCAACGCCTGGAAGCGCGCCGGGCGGCTCAAGGACCTCGCCGTCTACGTGGACAGCCCGCTGGCGATCCGCATCACGCAGGTGTTCCGCAGCCAGCCCGGAGCCATGGACGACGACGTCAAGGCCCTGCTCGCGCGCGGCGACGATCCCTTCACCTTCGCGGGCCTGAGGTTCGTCACGGACCACCAGGAGAGCGAGAAGCTCGCGCACGAGGCACGCGGTGCGCTGATCATCTCCTCGTCGGGGATGTGCCAGGGCGGACGCATCCGTGGGCACCTCGCCACGCTCCTGCCGCGGGCCAGCACGCAGGTGGTCTTCGTCGGCTACCAGGCCCCCGGCACCCTGGGCCGGCGCCTCGTGGACCGCGCCCAGACGGTGCGCCTGGGCGGGCGCGAGGTGCCGGTGAACGCGCGCATCCACACCCTGGGGGGCTTCTCGGCCCACGCCGGCCGCCGCGAGCTGCTCGACTGGCTCCGGGCCATCGGCGAGGGCCCGCGCCGGGTCTTCCTCTGCCACGGCGAGGACCGGGCGCTCGAGGCCTTCGCCGCGGCCATCCGCTCCGAGCTCGGCTTCGAGACGGTGATCCCCGACATGGGGCAGTCCTTCACGCTGTAGGGCTAACGACCAGCCGTCTCGGTCTCAGATCCGTACCGCACGCAGACGCAGGGCGTTGCCGATGACGGAGACCGAGCTGAGGGTCATCGCCGCCGCCGCGACGATCGGGCTCAAGACCCATCCGAGGAGCGGGTAGAGGGCCCCGGCTGCCAGCGGAAGAGCCAGCACGTTGTAGGCGAAGGCGAGCACGAGGTTCTGCTTGATGTTACGCACGGTGGCCCGGCTCAAGAGGATCGCGCGCACGATGCCTCGGAGGTCGCCCTGGACGAGCGTCACGCCGCTGCTCTCCATCGCGACGTCCGTGCCCGTTCCCATGGCGATACCGACATCGGCCTGCGCCAGGGCCGGCGCGTCGTTGATCCCGTCGCCGGCCATGGCGACCCGCCGGCCCTCGGCCTGGAACTGCTGGACGATCGCGGCCTTCTGCTCGGGCAGCACGTCGGCGCGCACGTCCTCGATGCCGAGCTTGTGTCCGACAACGAGCGCCGTGGTTCGACCGTCGCCCGTGAGCATCACGACCTTGAGGCCGTGCTCGCGCATGGTGCGCACGGCCTCCGGCGTCGTCTCCTTGATGGGGTCTGCCACGGCCAGCACGCCGGCAGGTCGGCCGTCGACAGCGACGAGCAGCGCGGTGGCGCCCGCGCGACGCCGGACTTCCGCCTCCTCGAGCAGCGCTGCGGGGTCGGCGCCCTGGTCCTCGAGGAAGCGCGCGTTCCCCACGACGACCCTGCGCCCGTCGACGAGGCCCGCCACGCCCTTGCCGGACTCCGCCGTGAAGCCCGTCGCCTCCGGCAGGCGGATGCCGCGGGCCTCGGCCCCCAGGACGATGGCGCGTGCGAGGGGGTGCTCGCTGGCCCGCTCCAGGGCGGCGGACAGACGCAGCATGTCGTCGTGGCGGCCATCGAGGGCCCAGGCCCCCACCAACGTCGGCTTGCCCAGGGTGAGCGTCCCCGTCTTGTCCACGAGCACCGTGTCCACGCTGCGCAGCACCTCGATGGCCTCGGCGTCGCGGAACAGCACCCCGCTGCTCGCCCCCCGGCCCATGGCGACGATGATCGACATCGGGGTCGCCAGGCCGAGCGCGCACGGGCAGGCCACGATCAGCACGGCGATGGCGGCCACCAGCCCGTGCACGAAGCGCGGCTCGGGTCCCCAGAGCATCCACGCGGCGAACGCCAGCAGCGCCAGGCCGACCACAGCCGGGACGAACCAGGCCGAGATCCGGTCGGCCAGGCGTTGGATCGGCGCCTTGCTGCGCTGCGCCTCGCCCACACGTGCCACGATGCGCGCCAGGAGCGTGTCGGCGCCCACCGCCCTGGCCTCCATGACGAGACCGCCCGTGCCGTTGAGCGTCCCGCCCACGAGAGCCTCGCCCGGCTCCTTCGCCACCGGCATGGGCTCGCCCGTGACCATCGACTCATCGATCGCGCTGCGACCCTCCCGCACGACTCCGTCCACCGGTACGCGCTCGCCAGGACGCACGCGCAGCCGATCGCCCACCCGGACCTCCCCGAGCGCGACGTCCTCGTCGGTGCCGTCGGGCTTGACGCGCCGCGCCACCGGCGGGGCCAGCTCCAGGAGCGAGCGCAACGCTGCACCCGTCTTCCGGCGCGCACTGCCCTCGAGCACCTGCCCCATGAGCACCAAGACGACGATGACGGCCGCGGCCTCGAAGTAGACCTCGGGCAGCCCGTAGGCGTCCAGGTAGGTGGTGGGCACGACCCCGGGAGCCAGCGTGACGAGCACGCTGTAGGCGTAGGCGACGAGCACGCCCAGGCTGACCAGGGTGAACATGTTCAGGCTGCGATGGACCAGCGAGTACCAGCCGCGCCGGAAGAACGGTGCCGCGCCCCAGAGCACGATGGGCGAGGCCAGCAGCAGCTCCAGAAAGAGGCGGCCGCGCCCGGGCAGCAGCCTGTGCAGGCCGAACACGTGGCCGCCCATGGCCAGCACGAGCAGCGGCACCGCGAGGGCCGCCGAGACCCAGAAGCGACGCAGCGTGCGCGCTTGCTCCAGATCCTCGCTCGCAGAGCCCTCGGCAGAGGCGCCGGTGGGCTCAAGAGCCATACCGCACTTGGGGCAGTCCCCGGGGTGGTCCTGGATCACCTCCGGGTGCATCGGGCAGGTCCAGCGCACGCCGGGCTCGCCGGCCCCGACAGCCGGCGCCATCTCCCCGGCTGCCTTGGGGCTCCCGTGCCCGCAGCAGGAGCCGTGCTCCGGCTGGCCAGGCGCGGTCGTTGGCTGGCCCTCGGAGTCGGTAGGATCCTGCGTCATGGGTTGCCGTGGCCCGCGTGGCCACCCCCACCGGGAGCGGGAAGGGCCGCCGGCGGCGCCCCCTGCGGGGCGGCAGGCGCTGCGGCGGGATCGATGCCGTCGCGCTCGAGGTCGTCCGCGGACGCCGCGTTCGCCACGCTGCCCTCTGGATGGACGTACCAGCCCGGGTCGTCGTAGGTCGCGAGGTCCTTGCGCACCTTGAGCACGGTGAACATCCCGCCCATGGTGACGTAGCCGAAAGCGCCGTCGCCGCCCAGCATGGGGATGCTGTTCTTGGGGATCAGGCCCGCCAGCGGATCGTCGTCGGACGTCGGCGGCAGCGGCGGCAGGGAATCGCCCACGAGGTCGATCACGGCCTGGTCGAATGCGCTCGGATCCAGTCCCACCAGGTTGGGGATCCCGTGGCCCATCTGGTTCATGGTGTGGTGCGTCATGTGGCAGTGGAGCGCCCAGTCGCCGGGATTGGTGGCCACGAACTCGACGGTGCGCGTGCTCCCGGTCGGCACCAGGACGGTCGTCTCGGGCCACTGGCCCGCCTCGGGGATCTGCCCGCCATCGGTCTCGATGACGCGGAAGGAGGTCCCGTGCAGGTGGATCGGGTGGTGGCTCATGCCGCTGAGATTGCCGATGCGGATGCGCACGCGGTCCCCAACCTTGGCCACCAGCGGCGCCGTGGCGGGGAACACCTTGGCGTTGAAGGTGAGCACGTTGAAGTCGGCCATCTCGTTCACGTCCGGGCGTTCCATCCCTGGGTCGATCTTCCATTCGTTGAGCAGGATCGCGAAGTCCCGGTCCGGCGGCGGACCCGACGGAGCGCGCGGATGGATGACGAACAGGCCCATCATGCCCAGGGCCATCTGCACCATCTCGTCGTGATGCGAGTGGTACATGAACGTGCCGTGCTGGTGCAGCTCGAACTCGTACTTGAAGGTCTCGCCTGGCGAGATGGACCGCTGCGTGAGGCCGCTGACGCCGTCCATGCCGTTGGGGACGTGCAACCCGTGCCAGTGCACGCTGGTGGGCGCGGGCAGCCGGTTGGTGACGTAGATGCGCACCCGATCGCCCTCGACCGCCTCGATCGTGGGGCCGTGGACCTGCCCGTTGTAGCCCCAGAGCCGCCCCTTCAAGCCCGGCGCGTACTCATGGTGGACCTCTTCCGCGATCAGGTGGAAGACCTTGACCCCGCCCACCCTTCGAAAGGGCAGCGTCGAGCCGTTGGGCGTGATCACCGGCCGATAGCCGCCCTCGGCCGGGGTCGAGGGCGCCTTCGCGTGGGGGTCGTGCGGCGGCTCGTCGGCAGGTGCGGAGCGTGCCGCCAGGCCCAGGCACGAGAGCGCGGCCGTGAGCAGCGCCGGCAGACAGCGGACGTGGGGCATGGTCAATGTCCTTTCGGTGCGGCGGGATGTTCGGCAGCCTCGGGCAGCTCGAGCGGCCCGAGGCGCGCGGGGTTGAGGCTGCCGGCGAGAAGCTCGCGCAGATCGAGCAGGGCCAGCCATGTGTCGCGGATCGTCTCGGCGTGCTCGCGTCGCGCGTCCAGCTCCTGCTGCTTGGCGTGCAACACGTCGAAGGCCCCGATCTGCATGGCGTTGAAGAACTGCAGCCCCTCGCGAACCAGCCGCTCGCGCAGCGGGAGGTAGACCTCGCGCAGGTAGCGCTCCCGCTCCCGCAGCGCCGCCAACCGGGAGGAGAGACGTCTCGCGGCCGAGCTCACCTCGACGGTCAGCTGCCGGTGGTGGGCGACCTTGCCGCGCAGCGTCGCATGGGCGGCGAGCACCCGGGCCTGCCCGCGGTCGAACACGGGCAGCGTGGTGCTGAGCTGGGGCCCGAAGCCCCAAGCGCCGTCGGTGGCCTCCTGCTTCCCCACGGCGCCCAGATCGAGCTCCGGCCACAGCCCCTGGCGCCGCACCAGGCCGGCCTCGCACAGGGCGGCGTCGATGCGCGCGCGGCTCTCGAGCAGGTCCAGGCTCACCCCCGTCGCCCGCGTCGGAGCGTCGTCCGGATCTGGACCGGCCGGCGGCTGCACCTGGGCGGCTGCCAGCGTCCAGCCGATGGCCGCCCCGTCGAGGCCGAGGAGCACGTTGAGCGGCTCGCGTGCGTCGCGCGCGCGAGCCAGGGCGGCGCCCAGATCCAGCTGAGCGCGCGCGGCCCCTGTCTCCTCGAGCGTGCGTACGGTGTCCAGGGCGTTGCCCGCCGCGTGCAGCTTCTGCATCAGGTCGCGCGCAGCGCTGGCGCGTCGGAGGGCCTGCTCCTGGAGCTCCACCACGGCCTGGGCAGCGTGAACCGTCACGAACGCGCGCCGCACGTCGTAGACGAGCGTCACGAGGTCGCGCGCGACGGCGGCCTCCTCCGCGAGCAGCTCGGCGTGTGCCACCCTGCGGCGCAGTGGCAGGAAGAACAGGTCCACGAACGACTGCGCCAGCCCCAGCTCGATCTCCGGTCCGGCCGAGAAGAACTTGGCGTCCAGCGTGAAGACCGGGTTCTTGAGCAGCCCGGCCTGCAGCAGGTCCGCCCGGGCGATTCCGAGCCGCTCGTAGGTCTCGCGCACGCGGCCGTTGTGGAGCAGAGCGAGCTTGACGGCGCTGGCCTCGGTCAGGGGCTGCGCGAGCAGCGCTCGCACGGCCTCAGCGACCTCCGGCGCCGCGCCGTCGGCCGACGGGGGAAGGCCCTGCGCGCCGGCACGCCGGACGACCTCCGCGCCGACGCGCTCGGCGCTGGACGGCGAGGAGCCCGCCTCACGCGAGGGGGAACACCCCGGTGCGCTCGCTGCCAGCACGGCCCAGACGGCAATCCGTGAAACTCGCACGTGCCCATCCTCGCTCTGAACCACGGGTTTCGAGCGCCAGCGTCGAGCCGGAGGTCGCGTCACCCCCTGGCCCCGGGACCCATCCGGGCCTTTGCACCGGCGCCGCTCCTCAACGTGCCGGCTGCTGAGGGGCCGGTGCCGGGGTCGGGGCCGGGGCGGACGCGGCCGCGTCCTGGCGGGCGACGATGTCTTTGGCCGCCAGGAGGGCCTTGACCGGGTCCTTCCGGACCTCTTCGACCGCTTTGGGGGACGAGAGGTGGACCAGCTCGTTGCCGATGACGCAGAAGGCGTTCGTGGCGACCGGCTGGTTGGTGATCGGGCAGGTGCGGTTGCGGATCTCGACGATCTTCGGGTCGAGCGCCTTGGCGAGCACGATCTGGCTGTTCTCCTGGGCCTGCTTGGCGCAGGTCGCGCACACGCCGACCTCGTAGCCCTGCAGCACGACCGTCACGGCATCCGCCGCGAGCGGCTTGTCGGTGATCGGGCAGACGCTGTTGCCCGCCTTCTTGACGACCGGATAGGCCGCCGCATAGGCGCGGTCAGGGTCCTTGAGGATCTTGGCGATGCACGGTGGACAGCAGACGTAGATGCGTCCATGGATCGTGTCGGCGAACATGGCCTTGGAGGCGGCCTTGCCCATGATCGGGCAGGTCGTGTTGATGTAGGTCGGGACCGTCACGGCCGGTGCCGCGGGCGCCGCAGGCGTCGCGGGCGCAGGTGCAGCCGGCGCGTCATCGGCCGCCGTCGGGCGCGACAGACCCGCGATGCAGCCGAGGGCCAACGCATAGAGGGGGGCAAGCCGGCGCATGGTGAGTCCTTTCGGGAGGGTGAGCAGGCCAGGTCAGCCTAGCCGGAACCGGGGTGACGCCCCCCGCCTTGGATGCCGACGGAGATCGCCGGGCGCCGGGGAAGGAGGCTGGACGACCGGAAGTCTCCCGGTCTGCAGGCGTTACGATGGCCTGTCATGCTGTCGCATTACGAGCAGGCCGCGCGCACCTTCCTGCCCGAGCTGGCCCGCTCGCTGGGGGCCGAGCCGCTGCGCGGGCTGCACCGGCTCTCGGGCTGGAAGCACGCGCTGCTGGCGATCCAGCCGCCGATCGCGCTGGCGCTGGCGGTCGGGGTGATCCTCTCCTGGCCCGACCTCTGGTACGCCTGGGTGCCCGCCAGCGTGCTGATCGGCTTCTGCGTGTTCTCGCTCACGACGCTGCTGCACGAGGTGGTGCACCAGACGGTCTTCGCGGTGAAGCGCCCGCGCTTGAACCGCCTGCTGGGGCACCTCTACGCCGTGCCCAGCGGGCTCTCCCAGACGCAGTTCACGCGCTGGCACCTCGACCACCACGACGCACTGGGCACCACCGACCAGGACCCCAAGCGCGCCTACCTCTCGCCCAAGCGCCGCGCGCGCTGGTTCAAGGCGCTCTACCTCACGCCCGCGCTCTTCCCGATCTACTTCCGCGCCGCGAGGAAGGCGGCCGCGGGCTACCCGCCCGAGCTCCAGCGGCGCATCCGGGTCGAGCGCCTGGCCGCCGTGGCGCTCCACCTGGCGATCCCCGTGCTCCTGACCCTGACCCTGGGCTTCGCCCTGGCGTTGAAGCTCCATCTGATCCCGGTCTTCCTGGTCTTCCCCGTGGCCTTCACGATCAACCGGCTCGGCCAGCACTACGACGTGGACCCGGCCGATCCGGCGGCCTGGGGCACGTTGATGCACCCAAGCCCGCTGCTCTGGGACCGGCTCTACCTCTTCAGCAACTACCACCTCGAGCACCACTACTTCCCCCGCGTGCCCTGCTACCGCATGCCGGCCCTGCGGCGGCTGTTGCAGCCCTTCTTCGACGGTCGCGGCATCCGGCCCCGGCGCTACGGCGGCCTCTTGTGGGACTGGTTCGTCCGGAACGCCGCGCCGCACACCCGCTGGTGATGTCGTAGGTTGACGCTCCAGCCGTTGGTCGGTGCGCTGGGCTGGGGGCGCTCGGGCCACCGCGTCGTCCTGATGTAGAAAAGACTACACGGCGTCCTCCGCGGCGGCCCTCCGCACCCCATCCAGCGCCCCGGTGTGCCCCAGCGCGAGATCCAAAGTCCAACTCATGGCAGTACACACCCGCTGGTAGGAGCGCGCTCGCGCTAGGGTATCGTGCGGGATCGTGCGCACGCTCGCTCCCGTCTTCGTGGTCGCGCTGCTGATGCTCGCCGCCGTGGCTTTCCTGGCGGACCGGGGCGCGCAGGAGCAACGCAGCGAGGGCCTCGCGGAACAGGCGCTGGCGCTCGGCCAAGCGGTGCTGGGCGCAGCCTACGAGGCGAACGAGGCGCTCGGCGCGGCGGAGGGCCACCTGGCGGCGCGCCTGGCGGCGGCGGCTCGCCGCGCCGAGGCGCAGCTCGAGCTGGCCCAGGCCCCGACCGCTGACGTGCTCGAGCGCGTGGCGCGCGAGGAGCGCGTCGGACGCCTGGCCCTGATCGCGCCCGACGGCGCGGTGATCGCGGTGGCGCGCCACCCCGCACCGCTGCCCACGGAGTCGCCGGAGACGCAGGCCCTGCGCCAGCGCGCCGACGCCTCCGAGCGCGACGAGCTCTCCGAGGCGGCTCGTGCGCTGGCGCCCGGGCCGGGCGAGGTCGCCACCGAGGGCCTGGCGGTCAATCGCCTGCTCGCCCGCGAGCGCTTCGGCATCGCCTACGGCCGTCGGGCCGGCGGCACGTTGGTCTTGCGGGCGGATGCCGAGGAGGTCGTCTCCCTCAAGCGGCGCTTCGGCCTGGCCCCGGTGCTCCTGCGCGTGGCCTCGCAGCCCGGCGTGCGCTACGCACGCGTGCTGGAGGCGGAGGGGGTGGTGCTGCTCGACGGTGCGGGCGAGGGTCTGGGTACGCGGGTCGCCGCGCCGCCGGGCGGCTGGCCTGCCCGCGAGCGCACCCACGAGGCGAACGGCTCGATGCGCGCGCTCTTGCCGGTGAGGCTGGCGGACCGCCCTGACCTGTACGTCGACCTGGCCATCGCCACGGCACGCGCCGACGCGGCCCTGGCCGCCTCGCGCCGCGTGCTGCTGCTGGGCACGGGCGTGGGCGCGCTGGGTCTCCTGGGCGCAGCGGTATGGCTCGCCCAGCGCGAAGCGCGGCGCCGACGCGAGGAACGCCGGGCGCTGCTGGCCCGCGAAGACGAGGCGCGTCTGGCCCAGATGGGCGCCTTGGCGGCGCTCGTGACCCACGAGATCAGCAACCCGCTCAACGCCGTACGCCTCGGCCTGAGCGTGCTCGAGGGCGCCCCGGAGAACCAACGCGACGGCGTGCTTGCGACGCTCAAGAGCGAGGCCGCGCGCATGGGGCGCACGCTCGAGTCCTTCCTGGGCCTGGCGCGGGCGAGCGGCGGAACGCCACGGCTGCTCGGCCCCGCGCTGCTCGAGCAGGTGCGCGAGCGCGTCGCGGCCCAGGCCCTGCCGCGCGGCGTGAAGGTCGAGGTCGTGGCCGAGCCGGGAGCCCCGCTGGCGCGGGGCGACCCGGTCGTGCTCGAGCAGGCCTTCACGAACCTGGCGCGCAACGCCGTCGAGTCCTCGCCCACCGGCGGCCGCGTCACGCTCGGCTGGGCGCGCGCTCCCGACGGCTCGGTGGCCGTGCGCGTGGACGACCAGGGGCCCGGCTTCCCCGCAGCCGACCGCGAGTCGTTGCTCAAGGTGGGCGCGCTGGGCCGGTCGGGCGGGCACGGCCTGGGCCTGCCGCTGGCCGAACGCTTCGTGCGCCAGCAGGGAGGCCAGCTGCTGCTGCTCGACGCCCCGGGCGGCGGAGCGCGCGTGGAGGCGCGCCTGCCGGCCTCCGGGTCGCGGGTCGAGCGCCCGGGAGGCTTCCATGGCTGAGCGCCTGCTCCTGATCGTCGAGGACGAGCCGACGCAACGCGAGCTGTTGACGCGCCTGCTGGCGAGCAAGGGCTGGAACGTCAAGGCCGCCTCCGACCTTGTGGCGGCCAAGCGGCTGCTGGCCGACACGCCCTTCGAGGCGGTGGTGACCGACTTCCAGCTGCCCGACGGCACGGGCCTCGACGTGCTGCGCGAGGCGCGCGGGCGCGATCCCAGCGTGGGCGTGGTGCTGGTCTCGGCCTTCGGAACCGTGGCCATGGCCGTGGAGGCGATGCGCGGCGGCGCCTTCGACGTCATGGTCAAGCCGGTCGACCCGGAAGCGCTGCTGCGCGTGCTGGAGCGCGCGGCGCAGCACCGCGACCTGGCCCGCGAGAACGCGCGCCTGCGCGAGCGGCTGGCGCCGCCGGTGCTGCTCGCGGGCGTGGTGGCCGAGAGCCAGGCCATGCGGCGCATCTTCGACCTCGTGGCGCGCGTCGCCGTGAGCGAGGCCACGGTTCTGCTCACGGGCGAGAGTGGCACCGGCAAGGAGCTGGTGGCGCGCCTGCTGCACGCCCAGGGCGCCCGGCCCAAGGGGCCGCTGGTGGCCGTGAACTGCGGCGCCCTCTCCGAGGGCCTGCTCGAGAGCGAGCTCTTCGGCCACGCGCGGGGCTCCTTCACCGGCGCGGTGCGCGAGCGGCGCGGGCGCTTCGAGGAGGCCGACGGCGGCACCCTGTTCCTCGACGAGGTGGGCGAGATGTCGCCGGCGCTGCAGGTGCGCCTGCTGCGCGTGCTGCAGGAGCGCGAGATCGTGCGCGTGGGCGAGAACACCCCGCGCCGCGTCGAGGTGCGCGTGGTGGCGGCCACGAATCGCGATCTGGCTGCCGAGGTCAAGGCCGGCCGCTTCCGCGAAGACCTCTTCTACCGCCTGCAGGTGGTGCCGATCCACCTGCCGCCGCTGCGCGAGCGGCCCGAGGACATCGCGCCCTTGGCCGAGCAGCTCGCCGCGCAGGCGGCGGCGCGTCACGGCCGCCCCGGCGTGCGCGTCTCGCGCGAGGCCTTGGAGGCGTTGCGCGGCCACCGCTGGCCCGGCAACGTGCGCGAGCTGGCCAACGCGGTCGAGCGCGCCGTGATCCTCTGCCGCGACGACGTGGTGCGCGTCAGCGACCTGCCCGAGGCGGTGCTCGCGCCCTCCGAGCGCGACGTCGCCAGCGGACCGCCGCGCGAGAGCCTCGAGCAGGCCGTCGAGGCCCTCGAGCGCGCCTGGATCCGCGCCGCCCTCGAGCGCTCGGGCGGCGTCCAGACCCGCGCCGCCGCCGAGCTCGGCATCGACGAGCGCGTGCTGCGCTACAAACTTGGAAAACTGCGCCTGCGCGAAGAGCGCGGGGCCTGAGGGCCCCACGCTCTCCGCTTGGCTGGTTTTCCCAAGCACACGTGGTCCCGCGGCGCCCCGCTGACCTCGACACTGCCGTCGACATCTCGACAATTCCGTCGAGGTCGGCCCAGAGAAGGGCACCTACCTGATCCCGTCGGATCGCCCTAACCCGTTATCCATCATGCAGTTGTAATGCTGCGGGCGGCGGACGATCGAGCGGACCGGGCCTTGCTATCAAGCCCGCAGCACCAGGGAGCAACGCCATGCACACGAGCTCGACACACACTCGCGGTCTGCGGATGGGCGCCGTCTTGGCCGCCCTGGCGGTCGTGGGTTTCTTGACCAGCGGCCTGACGGGTCGCTCGACGGCCTTCGGGCTCAAGGCGGCCGAGGCCCGCGGCGGTCCCCCCGGCGGTGGTGGCGGTGGCGGTGGACGCCCCCCGCCGCCCAAGGACGGCGACAAGCCCCCGCCGCCGAAGGATGGTCCGCCGCCGCCGCGCGAGGGCGGGGACGGGCCGCCTCCTCCCCCCAAGGACGGCGACAAGCCCC
>JANOFW010000136.1:0-9885 GCA_031413835.1 Planctomycetia bacterium | reverse complement strand
CACCCAGTTCTCAGCGCCGGGCGCCAAGCTGCAAGTGCCGTGATCAGACTGCACACATGAGCTTTCCCAGTTTCAACCTGCTGGCCCAGTCGATCCTCTCCGGCATTTTCATCGGCGGCCTGTACGGGTTGATCGGTTTGGCGCCCGAGGGCATCGACCTCGACCAGCTGCTCGACGAGCTGCGCCAGAAGATCGACGAGCTGGGCAACGTGAACCTCAACGCCATCGGCGAGCTCGACGAGGCCGAGCAGCGCGTCACCTTCCTCAAGCGCGAGGAGCATGACCTGCTCAGCGCCAAGGCCGGCCTCGAGCAGGCCATCGTCGAGCTCGACGCGCTCTCCGCCACGCGCTTCTCGGAGACCTTCGAGAAGGTGCGCGAGAACTTCCGCGAGACCTTCCGGCGTCTGTTCGGCGGTGGCCGGGCCGAGATCGTGCTCGAGGACGCCAGCCGTCCGCTCGAGTCCGGGGTGGAGATCGTGGCCCGGCCTCCCGGCAAGGAGCAGCGCAGCATCAGCCTGCTCTCGGGCGGCGAGCGCACCCTGACGGCCGTGGCCCTGCTCTTCGCCGTCTTCAAGGCCAAGCCCAGCCCCTTCGCCATCCTCGACGAGGTGGATGCCGCCCTCGACGAGGCCAACGTGCGCCGTCTGGTCACCCTGGTGCGCGAGTACACCGACCGCAGCCAGTTCCTGGTGGTGACCCACGCCAAGACGACGATGGAGGCCGCCGACGTCCTCTACGGCATCACCATGGAGGAGGCCGGTGTCTCCAAGAAGGTGGCCGTGCGCCTGACCGAGTACGAAACCGCCGCCGGCGCGGGCTAACGCGGGGCGCGCGACGGCGAGACACGCAGCTGATGTAGGGGCGCCCCTCGTGGGCGCCCGCGGAGTCCGTTGGGACCACCGCGGGGCGTAGGGCTCCACATCCTGGCGGGGCGATCGTCGGCCGGACGGTCGACGCCGTCCCCTGCGTGCTCCGCCGCGTCCGCGAGAGTCGCCCCCGTCGTGGGTAGAGTGGTCGAGTGGCGGCAAGCGACCCCCCCGAGAAGCCGGGCCTGGGCGGATCCTTCGAGCTCGACGAGCCGCCGCCGAGGCCGGAGTCCGCGTCGCCGTCCCCGATCGCCTCCCGCGAGCCTGCCCCCCCGCCCCCTGCGACTCTCGACGCCCCGCCACGCGCGCCCGCCGGCCCCGACCTCGTCATCGACGAGCGCACCTTCGAGGAGAAGCACGGGCAGGCCGTGGAGCGCGTGGCGGGGGTGCGGGACTACCCGGCGGACTGGCCCAAGGAGGCCCTCTCCTACCCGGTGCGCGGCCAGGGCGTGGCCCTGCTGGCGGGCGCGACCGGGGCGCTCTTCGCCCTCGACCTGCTGGGCTGGCCGGACTCGTTGCGCTTCCTCGCCTGGCTGCTGAAGACGCCGGTCCTGCTCTTCGTGGTGCGCTGGCAGCTCGACCTCGTGGGCATGAGCGCCGCCGGGCGCAACGAGCCCGTGGGCTGGACGCGGGCCCTGTCCCTCGACAGGCAGGGCATGAACGTCTACGTGCGTTTCCTGCTCTGGTTCTGCGTCACGATGCTGCCCAGCCGCGTGCTCTGGTTGCTGGGGCCGAGCATGCTAGGGGTCCTCTCCCAGACCGGGGCCCTCGAGGTGGGCCTCTTGATCGTGGGCTCGGCCTGGCTGGCGGTGATCGCCCTGGGCACGGCCGTCGAGGAGCCGCGCTTGAAGCGTCCCTGGGTGACCGTCGTGTGGCTCGTCCGGCGCCCGTTCACCTGCCTTGCCGGGAGCCTGGGCTGGTGGGGCCTGGGGGTCACCGAGGTCGCGATGAGCGCGCTCGCGGGCTCGGGCGACGGCGCCACCATCCCCGCGGGCGTCGTGCTGCGCGCCGCCAGCGTCTACCTGCTGATGGTCTCGGGGCGCGTGCTGGGCGTGCTTGGCCGCCGCGTCGATCCCGAGCGCACCGGCCCCGCGTAGGTGCCGTCCGCCTAACGAGGGACGCGCTCAAGGATCAGCACGTAGGTCGGATCCGGGGTGCTGGAGAGCAGCGGCGTGCTGGCGTCCTTGTCGGTGAAGACGTTCGACTGCACCTGGCCCTGGCGGAACGTCGACTGCATGCCGGCAAAGCGGTAGCCCTCCTTGGCGAAGCGGTCGAGGGCCTCCTGCACGCGGGTGCCGGTGGGGGGGGCGCCGTCGAACCAGGCCTTGGTGGCGCTGCCCTCGCCCGAGAGGGCGATGAAGCGCAGGCCGTAGGGTTCGTCCGCGGCCTTGCCCGTGCGCGTCAGGGCCACCAGGGCCACGGCGGCCACGACGCACAGGAACAGGGCCGGCAGGAGGGAGCGGGACATGGCGGTCTCCGGGGTGGGGGATCCCCCTGTTCTATCCGAGCGGCGCGGCGCGGCGCGGCGGTCCACCCGCGTAGACTCGCGGCCTCCCTGGAGCCACGCATGGCCGATCTGCCCTCGGTGACCCTGACGAAGATCGTCATGCCCGGCCAGACCAACGCGCTGGGCACGCTGTTCGGCGGCGTGGCGCTCTCGCTGATGGACGAGGCCGCTGCCATCGTGGCCATCCGCCACGCGCGCTGCTCGGTCGTGACGGCCCACATGCAGTCGGTGGACTTCCGCGCGCCCGTGCACCTGGGCGAGGCCGTCGTGGTGACCGCCACGCTGCGCTCGGTGGGGCGCTCCTCCATGCGCCTCAACGTCGAGCTCTTCGGCGAGGATCTGGTCAAGGGCGAGCGCCGTCTGTGCACGGACGCCGAGATCGTCATGGTGGCCGTCGGCGCGGACGGCAAGCCGCGTCCCGTGCCGCCGCTGCCGCCGGCGTGATCTTGGAAACTCGGGAGCAGGGTTGGACGGGGTGGGGCGCGGGTGGGTAGCCTCACCGCGATGCTCACGCCCGCGCCGCTCCTGGCCTCGTCGCTCGGCTGGGGCGCGGGCATCCTCTCGGCGCTCCTGCTTGGCTTCTACGGGACCCGGCTGCTGCGCGCGCTCGCGCGCCGACACGTGCCCTGGTGGGGCAGCGTCGCGGGGCTCGTGCTGGTCGGAGGACCGGCGGTTGGCCTGCTCGTGGTCGCGCTCGTGGACGGCCTGCCCCTCCTCTGGGGCCCCTTGCCCGACCACGTCCTGGCCGACGTCGCCTGGACGCTGCTGATCTTCTTCGGCGTGGGCACGACGCTGCGGCTCACGAAGGACTTCCTCACCTCGCCCTTCGTCACGCAACGGCTGGGCATGAGCCTGCCGGACCTGGTGCTCGACGCGGCGCGCTACCTGCTGCTGCTGATCACGATCTTCGTGATCGTGAGCGTGGTCTGGGGGCGCCCCGAGCTGCTCACCGCGTTGTTCACGGCCTCCGCCGTGGGCACGATCATCCTGGGCTTCGCGCTGCAGGAGACGCTGGCCAACTTCTTCGCGGGCATGTCGCTGGTGAGCGAGCGGGCCTATGCCATCGGCGACTGGGTCTGGGCGGGCGAGGTCGAGGGGCAGGTCGTGTCCATCTCGCGGCGCGCCACGCGCTTGAGGACGCGGCTGGCCGACGTGGTCACGCTCTCCAACCGGGCCGTGGCCGGGAGCGCGCTGCGCAACCTGAGCAAGCCCACGCCGCTGCACGCCGAGTTGGTCCAGGTGAGCGCGCCCTACGAGACGCCGCCCAACCGGGTGCGTGAGGTCCTGCGCGCCGCGATGGACGAGGTCCAAGGCGTCCTGGGCGAGCCGGCGCCGCTGGTGCGCCTGGCGAGCTTCGGAGCCTCGAGCATCGACTACGACCTCAAGTTCTGGATCACGGACATCGAGCGCTTGCACGACATCCGCAGCGACGCTCTGGTGCAGGTCTGGTACCACTTCCAGCGCGCGGGGATCGCCTTCCCCTACCCGGTGCTCGAGCACCAGGCCTTCGCGCGCACGCCCGCCGCCGTGGGCCTGCCCGCCGATCAGGTGCGCGCGCGCCTGGCCTCGGCCGCCCTGTTCCAGGCCCTGCCTTCCCAGGCCTTCGACGTGCTCGTGCGCGGCGCGCACGCGATCGAGCTCGCGGCGGGCGAGCGCATCGTGCGCCAGGGCGCCCCCGGGCGCTCCTGCTTCGTGGTGGACCAGGGACGCGTGGCGGTCAGCGTCGAGGAGGCAGGCACCTCCCGGACGATGGCCACGCTCGGGCCCGGCGATCTCTTCGGCGAGATGAGCCTGCTCACGGGCCAGGACCGCACCGCCACCGTGCGCGCCCAGACCGACGCGCGGCTGGTGGAGGTCGAGGCTGCGGCGCTGCGTGAAGCGCTCGAGCTGGCTCCCGAGCTGGCCACGACGCTGGCCCGCGTGGTGGCCGAGCGCCGCGAGGGCATGAGCGCCGCCCGTGCCGCCCTCTCGGTGGAGTCCGCCGCGCGCTTGGCCGAGAGCTCCCACCATCTTGGCCAGCTGATCCGGCAGTTCTTCCGGCTCCCCGCGCCCCCCAAGCCGCCCTAGGCGCGGAATCCGCGCGCCCCGGGGCGCGTTGGGCGTGCCGACGCCTACACTCGGACGGCCGCCGGCCGTGCCGGGGCGCGCGGAGACCTCGAGCATGTCGCGTGGACGCATCGGTTGGCTCGTCCTGGCGCTGCTCGTGCCTTCCCTGGGGGGCTGCGGGGACGACCCCCTCCCGCAACCCTTCGTCCCGACGGCGGCGCAGGTCGCTGCGCACAACGCGGCCCTGGGCCTGATCGGCAAGTTCGAGTTCGAGGACGCCGTGCCGGCCTTCGACGCCGTGGTGATGGATGCGCCGCGCTGGTACGACGCGCGGGTGAACCTGGCGATTGCGCTGCTCAACACGCAGGACGAGCCGGCACTCGACCGAGCCATCGTCGAGCTCGAGCGCGTGCGCCGGGAGGATCCCAAGCACCTGCGCGCCGCCTTCACGGCGGGGCTGATCTACCTCTACCGCGGATTCGCCGACCGCGCGCTGCCGCTCTTCGAGTCCGTGGCCCAGGCCGATCCCCGACGACGCCTACGCGCTCTCTTGGGTGGGCTCGGCCTTGAAGGCTCTCGAGAGGAACGCGGAGGCCGTGACCTGGTTCACGCGCGCCTTCACCCGGGATCCCTACCTCCAGAGCGCCTACTACGAGGCCTTCCAGGCCCTCCAGGCGCTCGATCGCGGCGGCGAGGGCGACCGCCTGTTCGAGGAGTACGAGCGCCTGAGCAGGAACCCGCTCGCGCGCCTGGCGCAGTTCAAGTACTCGCGCATGGGGCAGAAGGCCATGGCGAGCGTGGGCACGGCCAGGGTGCCGGGGGAGGTGAAGGCGATGCCCGCCGGACGCTTCTTCGCCGAGCAGCCCGAGGCGCTGGCGATCGCCGGCGGACCCTTCACGTGGGCCCGGGAGCCGGGCCCGATCTCGAGCGTCGACATCGACGGCGACGGGCGCCTGGACCTATTCCTCGTGGGCGCGCGCGCCGCGCACGCGGGGCCGCGGGGCGTGCTGCTCCGAGGCACGGAGCAGGGCTTCGAACTGGTGCCGAACCACCCGCTGAGCGTCGTGGACGGCGTCAACGCCGTGCTGTGGGGCGATCTCGACAACGACGGCCGCGTGGACGCCTATCTCTGTCGCCGGGGCGAGAACCGGCTCTTCCTGCAGCGTGCGGGCGGGGTCTTCGAGGACGTCACGGCGCTCGCCCAGGCGGGCGGCGGACCCTGGAACACGGTGGACGGCCTGCTGGCCGATCTCGACCATGACGGCGACCTCGACATCTACCTCGTGAACGCCGACGAGCGCAACGAGCTGCTCTCCAACAACCTCGACGGCACCTTCCGGCCGCTCGCCAAGAGCAGCGGGATCGGCGGGGACGGCAGCCCCTCGACCGGCGCCCTCGCCGCGGATCTGGACGCCGACCGCGACCTGGATCTGGTGGTCTTCCACGGCAAGACCGCCGAGCTCTTCTGGAACGAACGCCTGTGGGCCTGGAGGGCGGCGCCCGAGGTCGTCGCCCAGCTGGGGCTGTTCCCGGGTGGGGCGAGTCACGGCGTGGCCGCCGACGAAGACGGCGACGGGCTGCCCGAGCTCTACACGCGTCACAGGGGCGGTGTGGCACGCTGGAGCCTTGCCCGGGAGGGGCGCTACATCCGCACGAACCTCTGGGAGCCGGAGCCGGCGCTGGAGAACGAGAGCGGCGTGGGGCCCGTCGCCGTGGCCGATCTGGACGGCGATGGCCGGCTCGACCTGGCCGCAGGCGGTCGCGGCTGGTTGCTTGCCTCGCAGATCCGCGACCCAGTGCAGTTCGAGCTGCGCAGAGACCCGAACGGGACGGCCGGCGTCCCCCGGCTGCTTGCGCTCGACCCCGCCCGCGGCCCCGTGGTGCTGCGCAGCCGCCCCGAGGCCCCCCCTGAGGTGCTCGTGCCGGCCGGGGCGGCCTACCATTTCGCCGGCCTTGCCTTCTCGGGCAAACACAAGGAAGCCGACTCGATGCGCAGCAACGCCTCCGGGCTGGGCGTGCGTGCGACGGTGCAGGTGGGCTCACGGGGCACCGTCTACCACCATCTGCGCAACCAGTCGGGGCCGGGGCAGAGCCTGCAGCCGCTCTTCGTCGGCTTGGGGCCGGCGCAGGCGCTCGACTTCGTCACGCTCGACTGGCCTGACGGCCTCTTGCAGACCGAGATCGGGCTCGAGGCGGGCAAGGTGCACCTGATCGAGGAGGTGCAACGCCAGACCTCGTCGTGCCCGGTGCTCTTCTGCTGGGACGGCAAGCGCCAGCGCTTCGTGACGGACTTGCTCGGGGTGGGGGGGATTGGCTTCTGGGTGGCCCCCGACACCTACGCTCCGCCGCTTCCGCGCGAGCACCTGCTGCTGCCCGAGGGTCTGCCCGTCGCCAAGAGCGGCCGCTACGTGTTGAAGCTCAGCGAGCCCATGGAGGAGACCTGCTACCTCGACCATGCCGACCTCGTGGCCTGGGACCTCCCTCAGGGCTGGCAGATGGTGCTCGACGAGCGCATGGGGGTGCTGGGGCCCGCGCCTACGAGCGAGCCGCGCTTCTTCCGTGTCGAACGCGCGCCGAGCCGCGCGTTCGACAATGGGGGAAAGGAAGTCACGGACGCGATCCGCAAGGCCGACTTGAAGGCCGCGCCGGTGGGCCCGCTCGATCATCGCTTCATCGGGCGCACGCAGGGGAGCGTGCTGACGCTGGAGTTCGACGGGCCCATCGAGAAGGGACTGGGCGCGCCGCTGCTCGTGGCCGACGGCTGGATCGAGTACCCCTACGCCCAGACGCTCTTCGCGGCCTGGCAGGCGAACGCCGAGTACAAGGCGCCGACCCTCGAGGCGCGCGGCGCCGACGGGGCGTGGCAGGTCGTGCAGGAGCAGTTCGGCTACCCCGCGGGGATGCCGCGGCGCATGTCGTTCCCGCTGTTGGGCCTGCCGACGGGCACCACGGCGCTCAGGCTCTCGACCACCTACGAGATCTACTGGGACCGCATCGCCATCGCCTACGCCGAGCCCTGCCCAGAGGCCCGCCGTCAGGTGCTCCCACGCGTGAAGGCCGAGCTCAAGGCCTCGGGCTTCGCGCGCCGCACCACGGGCCCGCAGCGCCTGCCGCACTACGACTGGGAGAAGCGCACGCCGTTCTGGGACTGCCGCCACCAGCGTGGCCTCTACACGCGCCTGGGCGACGTGGAGGCGCTGCTCGCCGCCACCGACGACGCGCTCGTCGTCTTCGGCCCCGGCGAGGAGGCGCACCTCGAGTACGACGCCAGCCTGCCCCCCGCGCCCCCCGGGACGATCCGCCGCTTCGTGCTCGAGACCACCGGCTGGTGCAAGGACAGCGACCTGTGCACCAAGGACGGCGACACGGTGGGCCCCCTTCCCGTGCGCGAAGGCGCCACCGCCACCCGCGCCCGCGACGCGCTCCATGCCGCCACGCTCACCCGCCCCGGCTCGCCGCGCTGAACGGCCGATCGAGATCCTCGGTGGCGCGGCGACACGCTGGGAGGAAGGTCTGCAGACGGCGTCGCGTCAAACCTCGTAGGATGGCGGCCGTCAAGGATCGCCCATCGAGGGAGGCTGACGTGACGCACGGATTGCTCGTACCGCTAAGCCTGACGGTTGCGCTCCTCGCGCCGGCGTGCCGCTCCGGCTGTTGCCCACCGGCCGGCATGCCGGCCTGCTGTCCCACCGCCATCGAGGTCTTGCGGGTTCCCGAGCCCCAGGTCCTCGTGGAGATGACCCTGCTGGAGCTCTCCGATTCCCAGGTGGCGGCGCACCTCCCGGCGGGCATGGGCGGAGGCGGCCCCACGCGAGTCCTGTCGGCCACGCAGGCCGCGGCGTTCCTGAGCGGGATCCGCGCGGACCCCACCAGCGAGGTGATCCAGATGCCGTCGATCGTCACGGCGAGCGCGGAGGACGCGATCGTGGAGATGCAGGAGGCGGGGCCGCCGGCTCGCTGGAGCGACATGAGGGTGGCGGTGAGCCCGCGCGTGTACTCCGATCGGGATCAGCTCGAACTGGATGTGCATGCGTCACGCCGCCCTCCTGCGGGCGCAGCCGCCGCCGCACAGCAGGTCGAGACGAAGGCGGCTCGACTCCGCAGCCAGGAGACCCTGATCCTCTTGGGCCCGCCCGCTGCCCTGACGGGTCGCCGCTTCCTCGCAACCGTGCGGCCCACGATCCTGCCGGGTTCCTAAGCAGCGCGCTGGCGTAGACCGCGCCTAGCTCCGCAAGCGCCCCCGCGCGCTGCGGATGTTCGCCTCCTGCGACTCGATGGTGGGGGGGGCCTTGGCCGCGGTGCCGGGCGGGTAGATCGGGCCGCGGTAGCCGGGGTAGGCCTCGGTGCGCAGGTGGGCCAGCATGTGGTGGCCGCGGCGACGCTCGCGCGCGGCGCGCACGGCGGCCAGGTCCACGGGGCCCACCAGGATGCGCTCGCCGGGGCCGCGCTCGGCCTGCGCCAGGATGCGGCCGTCATGGTCCACGACCATGTTGCCGCCGGGCCAGGAGAAGGGCGGGTAGGAGGCCAGCGACGAGCCCTGGTTGCAGGCGACCACCGCCGCGACGTTCTCGAGCGCACGGGCGCGGTTCGTGACCGTCCACCAGTCCATGGGCGCCTCGGTGCCCCACGGGTCCATGTAGGCCGAGACGCGGATCAGCACCTCGGCCCCGTTCAAGGCCAGCTGGCGCAGCGCCTCGGGGAAGACCCAGTCGTAGCAGATGGCCACGCCGAGGTTGCCGATCTCGGTCTTGGCCACGGGGAACAGCGGCGCGTCGTAGCCCGGCAGGTCGTGGGGCGAGGTGCTCACCTCCCAGGGGATCCACGGGTTCACCTTGCGGTACTTCGTCAGGATCCCCTCCGGCCCGATCAGGCAGGTGGCGTTGAAGACGTGCCCCGGCCAGCGCGCGTCCTTCTCCAGGAACGTGCCCGTCTGGATGTAGACGCCGTGCTGGCGCGCCTTCTTCAGGTAGAGGTCCGTCCACTCGTTGGGGATCTCGACCGCCAGCTTCTCGTGCAGCGCCTCGACCGTCTCGTAGACCGGCGCCGCGTGGGCGAACTCGGGGAAGACCACCAGCTTCACGTCGAAGAAGGGCGCGTAGCCGGTGACGGCGAAGTCCACCATCTCGAGCATGCGCTTGACGCGCGGCGCGATGCCTTCCCGCGTCAGGGGGTTCGGCATGTCGATCGAGCAGCAGGCCGCAGCGTAGCGTTCGATGGGCGGCACGTGGGCTCCGGGGGGCGGGGGGGCATCGGCCTGGCCACTCAGACACGGGAAGAACGGTCACGCATGGCACCCGATTCCACCTGCCGACGCAAGCCTCCGCGGGCGCTCGGCGCCCGCCCTATCCCCAAACCCGCCCGCCCCGCCGCGGGGGGCGGGCGGGTTTGGGGTGACCGACGGGGATTGAACCCGCGACCTCGAGAGCCACAGTCTCGCGCTCTACCAACTGAGCTACGGCCACCACG